>CAYOVE010000014.1:30180-34226 GCA_964407295.1 uncultured Occallatibacter sp. | reverse complement strand
GGGTTCGAATCCCCCTCTCTCCGCCATAGAGTCAATAGAATCTGTAACTTAAAGAGAATCTTCATGGCATGCCCGCATTTCCGGGCAAAGTGGAAGATCTTTGGCTCTGAAAGGCACCGGAGAGCATTCTTCGGTTCGAACGGTAGCCAGGAAACTCGAGAACTTCTCCGCGAGGGAAGCCGGCAGTCCGCCTTCATTCCTGCTCCGAAATCGTGCCAATTGGCTCGATATCCGTTCTTTGCCGCAGGAGAATGGCCTCCGATGGGAGAACTGGAGACGAAGAGTCAGCGAGCCACCGAGCCAATGGCCGTTTCCTGGTTTTCGAGATAGTGACGAGCGCGCGAACATCGCCGATCGTTCCTAATTGCGATGGGAGTATTGATCCCCCGCACGTATGAGTGACCATCGAGAACTCAACCATTTCGTCACGGGCCGAGGACGATCCGATTACGACCCAATTTCTTCGCTTCGTATAACGCTTCATCTGCGACAGCAATCACCTTCGCCTTCGATCTGTCGCCTGGTTTTGCGATCGCCGCACCGATGCTCAGCGTGACTCGTATATCGATTGGCCCCGTGGGAACCGGCTCCGCTTCGGTGGAGGCTCGAATGCGTTCCGCGAGCTCACTGAGCTCTCTCTCGTTGGTAGCAGGCACAACGATCAGGAATTCTTCTCCTCCATACCGGCCGATGTTGTCATAAGTGCGCAATTTCCGGCAGAGCCTGCGAGCTGTTTCCTGCAAAACCAGATCGCCGGCCAAGTGCCCGTGAGCATCGTTGACGTTCTTGAAATGGTCGAGATCGAGCATCAGGATTCCCGTTGATCGGCCATTGTGTTCGGCGCGTTCGAGCTCCCGCTCAAGAATCTCAAGAATTCCTCTTCGGTTCCAGACGCCGGTAAGTGCATCCCGGGTGGCCTGGTCGCGAAACCGCTCGCGTGAGCTGATCAAGTTATCATGGCGGTCGAGCGAGCGAACCGCAACAATGAGGCGCGCTCTCAACTCCTGTTCGTCGAAAGGCGTGGTCAGGTACTCGGTTGCGCCCGATTCCAGAGCTTCGACGACGTCCTGATGGGCGGTCGCGCTGCCCATCAGGACAATGTGCGGGGAATGCTCACTGAATTTGTCGCAGATCCGCCGGCATAGCTCGATGCCGTTCATACCTGCGAGCGACCGGTTGATGAAGAAGAAATCGGGCAGCTGTTGAAGTTCGACGATACCGAGCGCTTCGATTCCGTCTGTTGCTACAACGACGCTGAATCCCCATTCGCGAAGGAGATGAAGCAGGCGAAGCCGCGTGTCACCATCGCCTTCGGCAACCAGAACGCGTCGAAGATCGCCGAAACGGTGGCGACGTTCGCTTGGCGGACCATCCGCAGAGTTGCGCGGCTGCGGTCTGAGGGCGTGCCTGGGCGGATCCTGACGTTCCGGCTTTGGCATCCGCACAAGCAGATAGCGCGCACCGTCAACCTCCGTGTCAACCAATACCGCCACCGAGGATTCGTCCCGCCCGTCGTTAACACCGTCAGTTTGCGCAGAGTTGCCGGCCATTCCGGCCAGCTTGCGGATTGTGTCGGATAGAGGAAGTCGATTAAGGGAAGCGGGCGGGTCCATCGAAACTAGTGCATGAGCGGCAGACATGGCGTTATCTCCCTTGAGTGGTGTGCGAACCCGGCTGTGGCGCGAAATCGAACGATGGCGTCAGGATGCGCGAGATTGGACACAAACCGTCGAGGTGAATTGCGTTTTGGGTGAAAACATGCTTGATTCCTGGCCCAGAAGGTGAAAAACGATTCAGGAAAGCAACGAATCCATAAATTACGGCAAGAGTACTCACCATGCGGGTTCATTGCCGGTATGTCGAATGGTGATGATTCCGGGGCGACCGTTTCAATGTGCCGATAAGAAATTTCCGCCGGCGTGGCTTTGTGCCACTTCGGCAAATTGTTTTCAAAAAGCTTGAAACGATCCCTTCGGGTGCTGCACTACCCATCGAGCCCGGAAAAGGGCGCTGAAAACTGAATCCTTCGCCAGCGCGGCTACTTTGCTGATCGAGCGGTGCGTTGGCGGATATCTGGATGGCGAATCATGCATGGAGAAAGCTCTCCCAAAAATCAATTGATTGCGGCCAGAGCTTCACGCTGCTGGGTCGCCAGAGCCGGTACGGAGCGGAAGCCTTGGCCGCATCCGTATTGGCGCTCGGAAACCGGCAAGCTCCAGCCAGGTGTCCTCCCCCAAAACTGGCGGGACTCGTCCCCAGGGACGGGTTCCGCCGGCCCCCAAGAAACCAATGAACTGGAATTGAGATGAAGGCAATCGTAACAGCCGCGGCAACGAACCTGCCGATCAAGACAATGTGGCAAGTGCATTGGGTCGAGGCCAAGCACCGAATGTCCCCAACCCCAATTCTTCACCTGGCCGCGCAGCGCCGCACTGGACTGGTCGCCTGCGCTTCGAATCTGATTTTTTGCTTGAGCCTGTGGATGTCACTGCTCGTTGCAATATGGCTGACGAGAGGCTGGATAGGCTTGTTATTCAGCGGGCAACTACTTTCTGCCGGAGCCAGGCTTTTCGAAACACTGTCGAAAGGGACTCAGAATGCTTTCACCGCGGAGAATGTGGCCGCTCATGAGCTCGAGGGCGATCGGAATGAGTAGTCAAGGTGTGCAGACTCATTTCGAACACGACGAGCCAGAGCCGGATTACCGCGTGAACGTTGAGTATCTCGGACGACTTGAGATCGCTGTGACCGGAATCGTCACAAAAAGGCTCTACAGGTTCAGCCCTGTCCAACCGGTGCAAGCGGTCGACCCCAGAGACGCGTTCTATCTGCTGGCTAACGGACTCTTTGGCGTCGCATCATGAACTCACCGCATCCACGTTACGCGCCTCGCATTTCGCCCAGAAAGTGCCGGAGCCATGCCAAACCCACTCGGCCTATAGGCTTTCAATCGCCGAGACTGGCTGAGATACTATACCCGTCTCTTCCGGTGGCGGGGCGAACCTTGCAATTCCATTCCTTCGATGCGAAATACGTAGAGGATCTTTGCGCGGGAGACTTCCAGACGCAGGAGCATTTTGTTGCCTATTTCAACGCGCTGCTTAAACTCAAGCTCCGCTCGCGGCTGCAGTCTTCCCACGCCACAGACGATGTTTGCCAGGAAACCTTTGCCAGGGTACTTCAGGTTCTGCGCAGGGATGGTGGTTTGCGCCAGCCTGAAAGTCTTGGCGCATTCGTAAACAACGTTTGCAATCACGTTCTTCTTGAGCACTACCGTTCCTCAAGCCGCAGCGAGTCACTCGATGCGGAGGGTGCGCCGGAGCCGGCTGCGACGGGCGCCGATGTCCTGGACATCGTATCGGCGCGGCAAAACAAGGAAAACGTCCGGGCGATTCTGATGCGCTTGTCAAAGCGGGACCGTTCTTTGCTGAAAGCGGTCTTTCTCGACGAGCGTGATCGTGACGAGGTGTGCCAGGAGTTCGGCGTTGAACGGGAATATTTGCGGGTTCTTCTGCATCGCGCCAAGCAGGAATTCAAGGTCGAATATGTGAAACACATTGGCAGTCAAGCGCCTCTGGGCGCGGATGCCTGAACCACTTGCAACACCTGAGAGACAGCGACGATGAATTCAAGCGGAGGAAAAAATGAATCATAGCGAAGCAGTGGAGCAAATGACCTCAGAGCGATATCTGCTAAATGAGCTCACCCCCGATGCGCGTGATGCCTTCGAGGAGCATGTATTCGACTGCCAGGAATGTGCCCTCGACCTGCGCGCCGGCGCTCTCTTTGTGCGTGAAGCGAAAGCTCAACTCCCGGAGCTTGTGGCTTCGCAGGCCAAATCCGGGACGGCGAAAGCAGGCGGAAAGCGCAATCTCTGGTTTTCATTGTGGCGTCCCGCATTCGCTGCTCCCGCCTTTGCGGCATTGCTCATCGTGGTTGGGTATCAAAACTTCGTCACATTCCCCGCGCTGCGCCAGTCGGCGAATGAGCCTCGTCTTGCGCCTTTGGCCCCGCTGCGCTCTGCCACGCGCGGCGCCACTTTGCCC
>CAYOVE010000014.1:4603-30080 GCA_964407295.1 uncultured Occallatibacter sp. | reverse complement strand
ACGGTTACCAGCGTTACCGCCCAAGGCGGCCGCACACCTGTTGAGCAATATAACTTTGATATAGTGATGACCAACTAGCTGATTCCAGGAATTCTGGAACGGGCCCCAAAACCTCTCCATCTGAGAATCCTCCTTGCGGGAAAAAACAGCAAGAAACCGTCGGGTATTCGACCCAATGTCCGCATGCAAAGGAGCATGAGTACGCCCATGTCAGAATTGAACGGCAGAACTCACCACTATCACGCAGAAGCCACCATTCTTGCCGGTCATCTGCGGCTTCCGCTGGAGCATCACATCAAGCCCCAGGTACACACGCATCTGCCGAAGGAAGGGGGCTATTTCTCGCACCGTGCCGAGAACTTTATGCTCGAGTCCGTCCTATCGATCCGCTCCGCATATTCGCACGTTGCCGGGAACATCAATCCAAAACCTGGCGGCGGATGGATGACATTGGCAACAACGGTCATCGAGGGCTTCAACGTAATGGAGGTGGTCACCGCCGATCGCATCGTGGGGCAAACGATCATCGAGCATCCCCGCGAGGGTTACGTGCCGACGATCAGCTTCCTTGGTACGCGCTTTGAGAACCTGCGCATTGCCGGCATTCGAGTCGATCTCGATCTCAATACGAACTTTCTCGGCCCCAAGCCTGCGAACGACGCGGCCTATACGCATGACGCCGGACTGATTGGGCGCATCTCCACCCAGCTGGGCCGCGTTGGAGAACACCCGGATCTTCCGGCGCACCTTCACGAACGATACAATCAACTTTCCGCATCTCTTGGATCGCAGCCGGAGGAAGTGGAATGTTCACTGGTCAATCGGGCGACTGGCAACTATCCGGGCCACTCCTATGGACAGGTGATCACGATTCCGGACTTCGGCACGATGATTCTGGGCAAGGTAACCGTCAAGCACGAGGACTTCAAGCCCGAGTCGGGAGTTCCGAAGAAGACAACAGTCAAGCTCACCATGATCGATTTCCACTTTGGCTGCGCGATCGAGGGCAGCGGTGGTGCGGGCGGTGGTTCAGGCAACGGGACAACGGAACCATAACGCCGGTAGCTTCGCGGACGGAAAATCTGCTGCATCGGGGCTCGCCACGTTCGCGCAGCCCTTTCCGTCCATCCGCGCTTTTCCTCTTGTTCTTGGTTGGATTCGTGCTTCGGCTTGAAGACACGCGACCCACCACTGCGCAGGCAGCTTATGATCATGCGTGGCGCCTGTTCCAAAGCGGCTATTTGGCGATGAGCCAGCAGGAAGCCGAATCAGCCGCCAAACAATTCCAGATCTCCGATCCTTCATGGGCATCGCGATTCACGTTACTCGAAGCCGACTCCATGCTTCGCCGCGGCATGTATGAGGATGCTCTTCACCTCACCAGTGCACTTGGCAATTCCTTAACTCCGAACGCCGGCGCGATAGAAAAACTGGCGATTGAAGCCGTTGCGCTGACGCGGCAACAGCAGCTTAAGGCCGCCGATCTGCGGCTGACCCAGGCTGAGGCCATTTGCCGGGCTTCAACCTTTGCATCCTGCGGGAATGTACTCGCGGCGCGCGGTATTTTCGAGTCGAAGCTTGGACAGGTTGTTCAGGCCAGGCAGGCTTTTCTTCAGGCTCTGTCTTTCGCGCGCAGTCATCGGGATCCCTGGCTTGAAGCATCCACAACACTGAATCTTGGCTTTATCGCAATGCAGGTGGATCACTACGATGAGGCTGTCGATTGGTCGAACTCGGCGTACGAGGAGGCCCTAAGATTTGGATACGAGAACACCGCGGAAGGAGCTGCGGGCAATCTCGGGTGGGCGTATTTCCAGTTGGGTGATGATGAGAGAGCACTCGATAAGTTCAATGCCGCCGAGAGGGACGCAGCTCGGCTTGGTAGCGTTCGCAACCAGTTGAGGTGGCTTGGCGACGCAGCTTACGTTTATCTCAACTCTGGCGATTGGGACCGTGCCGCCAACTCGTGTCGCCAGGCTCTTAATCTCGCGCGACAAATCGACAGCCGCGAGGATACTGTAAACGCGCTCAGAGATCTTGCGCGGGCTTCAGTCCTGAACGGCGATCTCGATGAGGCGGACGCGACCATCGCGCAACTCCAGAAAATGGATGACGATGGCAATGTGCTCCACAGCCCCACCTTGTTGTTGACGATGGGTATGCTGGCCGCCGCACGAAGGCAGCCGGCGCAAGCCGAAGCCTATTTCCATTCGGCCCAGAGCGATTCTTCGAGCTTGATGACAATAAAGTTGGCCGCCGGGTTCGAATTGGCCAAGCTCTTTGAATCAGAAGGCAACACAGCTGCTGCGGACCGAATGTACAAAGCCACGTTGTCGCAGTATGAGGCCGCGCGAACGCAGCTCAAGAGTGAGGAGTCTCAGCTACCATTCGGCGCCAACGCCGCGGAAATTTACGACTACTATGTTCATTTCCTCGTGAAGCTGGGCAGAGATGAAGCGGCTTTGTTAGTCGCCGATCAAAGCCGCGCGCAAACGCTGGGACGAAAATTCGAAGAGCCAGGAGCCGGCAAGCCTCTGCGGACAGCAAATTTCAACCCGCAACAAATCGCGCGAAAAACCAACTCGACTCTCTTTTTCTATTGGCTCGGAGAGCAGCAGTCCTATTTATGGGCCATTTCACCGGCGAAGACTCAACTATTTCTGTTGCCGCCGCAGCGCGAGATCACAGCGAGCATTGAGCGCTATCGCAAAGCGCTCCTTGAGGCACGCGACCCTCTTATGAGTGGTAACGCGGATGGCCAATTGCTCTACAAGATGCTACTGTCGCCTGCCGCTGCGTTGCTTCGCCCGACCACGCCCGTGATCATCCTTGCGGATGGAATCCTGAGCCAATTGAACTTTGAAACGCTGCTTGTTCCCGGCGCGGCCCCCGGCACTCCGACAAATGGCGCTTCTGACGCCAAATTGCACTACTTGCTCAGCGATCTTATTGTGTCGTCGGCTCCGTCGCTTGCGATGTTGAATGCTGCAGAACCTTCGGGACACGCGAACGGAAGAATACTCTTGATTGGCAACCCGGACTCTCCGAATCAGGATTTTCCGTCCCTCCCCTTCTTCGGGTTGGAGATGTCCCGCATCGAAGGGCACTTCAGTTCTTCGGATATCTCGGCACTCGCAGAGCAACAAGCCACTCCCGCGGCCTATCTTGCCGGCGACCCGCGCAACTATACGTACATTCATTTTGTGTCCCACGCTGTCGCCAGTCTCACCAGCCCCCTGGATTCGGCAATCATTCTTTCAAACCCCGCGGGCCGCGAAGATTCTTATAAGCTCTATGCGCGCGAGATCATCCAACGTCCGATCCATGCGCGACTGGTCACGATCTCTGCTTGCTACGGCAGCGGCACGCGCACCTATGCGGGCGAGGGGTTGGTCGGTCTGTCGTGGGCTTTTCTCAATGCCGGAGCACAACAGGTGATCGGTGCGCTTTGGGAGGTCAGCGATGACTCAACGCCGCGCTTGATGGACAAACTTTACCAGGGCCTCACCGCCGGCGATACTCCGGCCGTCGCACTACGCAATGCCAAGCTCTCGCTGCTTCGTTCACAAAGCAGATTCAGTGCCCCGTTCTATTGGGCTCCATTTCAGATCTACAGCCGGCAATAGGTTCCACCTGTTCTGTCTCTCCCGAAAAACATGAATGTCAGGCTAAAAAGTGTTGGAAAGCGACGAGGCACTTTGACAGTGCCATGAAACGAAGAAAGTGCAAAACAAGATTTGAACGCCCGATCCGCGACTCCGCAAACAAGTCGCGAAATCTGGTGGACCGTGTTGAAATTCATCGGGTTCCGGCATTCTAAATGCCCTCTTACCACAATGGGATAGGTCCGTTCCTGAATGATGATCTATCCGCCGCTTCCCGTGCTCGGAACATAGCGCAACAGCCGCTTCATGAAAAACCGGACAACCGGCCGCTCATATCGCCTGGCTCAGGCGTACGCTCACCGGTGTGCTAACCCAGAAGCCAGTCCCACCGCATGCCCGGCGATGCTCACTGCCGGCGCGATCCACCAGCCTTTTGAATGCTGCTTCTTCAGCCGATAACTGGCGACCGCGGTGAATGCGGCAAACCCAAGGCTGACTGAAAACTTTCCCACCTGCGAGGACGGCAAGAGCGGATTTCCTTCTCTGCAGGTGTGCTCGTCGATGCAGTGCTGTGTCGTCTCAATGTCGGCGAAGGCCAGGCTGAACTGGAGGCCATTGAGCCAGGAATATTTTGCATCGAAGGTTCTGGGCTTTCGAACGACCGGAGTACGGGTGAACCCCGCCGAGGATAAAGCCGGAACAGGGGAGGGCGGCGACGAATAAGCCAAAAGATCAGGACTGGAGAAATCTTCTGATAAGGTGAGGCGCGCTAGATGAGACTCCGACGACGTGTGCATTGCGGGCGTCCGGGCAGCGCGTTGGCTTTGCGCAAAGAGATTCAGAGCCCGCTGAGAGTCCTGCAACAAATATGCAGTTGTGAGCGAATCGCCGCAGGTCATTGAGACAAAGCCTTCGCTCGTCAACGGCAGAGTGAACTGGCTCCCGGAGCTGAAGGCGACATTAGGATAATCCAGCTTATAAGACTGCGCATTCAACTTTGCGGTGCATGGGAAAAATGCAAGGATGATGTCGAGTCCGAGTGCCACGTGGAATGCCGGCTTCATGCCGCCTCCAGTCGCGACTATGTCGCGGCTGCAGAGCGTATCGGCGCGGGGCAGGAGAAGATCAAGGCGTGTACGAAACTCGTACAGCGACTCCATCGATGTCGTAGCTAAATCCGAGCTGTAGAGATCAGGAACCTGGATGGATTTGGACGGAATGGATCGATAGTGTTCCCTCGATGCGAGGCGTACCTAGATCTCTCAGATAGTGAAGACGAAGGATGACCGCGGGCGTGCCTGGGGAAACGGTAAAGGCGAGTTTCACTTCATCGAGCGATTCGCTTGAAAGATCGAGTGACTCCGCGAGCGGCGTTTGCGAAGCGGGAGCGATGATTTGCCACTTAAGCCCCGTCTCGGGGGCAATGCCTTCGGTGCGATAGGCATATTCCAATACATAATTTCCTGGTGGGAGGACAAGATATTGTTCGGCGATTTTGCATTCCTCCGGCTGCCGACCGGAAAACTCCGTTTCCAGGCCCGGAGCGCCCAACCATGAGCGCATGCCGGAGTTGGAGGTGAGCGCCCAATCAAAACCAACCGGAAGCGGATCGCGGGCGAAGTCTGGATTGTTGGGCTCAGTCTGATCGGCGATAACCCAATGCTTTTCGATCAAAGCGCTCCATAGCGCTTTGGCGGTGCTCCCGTCCCCAGCACCGATCAGTCTATTGATCACCGAGAACTCAAGAGAATTGTCTGTTGCGGGATCGCCAAAACGCATAAGACGAAAGGCGATTACCGCGGCAGCCGGCAGCTGGTCCTTGTCGAGAAGAAAGCTCAGATACTGTGAAATAAGCTCCGGATTATTGTTCAGGATATTTCGAGAGATCTCATTTGGGTCCGTTGACGCTCGCCAGCACAATTCGAACAGGGGTTCAGTTTGATCTGAAGGTATGTCTGCCGCCATGCGAGCCCAATGCCAAAATGCGGGCATGTCATCGCGGCGAAAATAGAAGTTGGCAAGGCTCCATCGGGGCAGGAAAGTATGGTCGATGGCGAAGGCATTTTGCAACAGTGTCTCGGCCTGAATGTACTTGCCCTCGGCCTCAAGTCGCAAACTCAGCTCAACGTCGGCTTCTGCATTGTAAGGGTCGAGCTTGACGACGTTTTCAAGAAGCTGCTGCCCATTCGCTTCATCCAATGCGGCGAGGCGCATGGAATATTTCCACGCATCCGGCTCCAAGCGAATGGCATCGCGAAGCGAATTCGCGGTGTCCAAGTGGGCGAGGTAGCCGGCCCTCAAGAAGTTGCATGAACTCCAGATTCCAACTCCACAAAGCGCTAAGACGACCAGGCGCCACGCGATTTCGACCGGAGAGGAACGAAGACGGACCACGGGTATCGAGGGTAACATTGTTCTCAGCACCGCAAAGCCGAATGACGGAAAAACTGAGTCGAAGTCTTTCGGATCCAGTTCAGAGCAATTCGCATCATCCAATGGAATAGAGGTCTGTTTTTCCAGAGTTGGTATGACAATTGTCGTACGCATTATATTGAAAACAAAAAGAAGCGCACCTTGCAAAGCATCGTATGCTGGAGTATATCGTGAGGTAGCCTAGTGATTGGTTCTGTGTTCCCCTCACGGAGGTAAGGATCATGACCGCGAAGTCCTGTTTGGTTGCGATGACGCTGCTCTCGTTCTCGATTGTGTGTGCAGCAAGCGGCTCAAATTCGATTGGCACTGTCAGTGTACGGGGAGATGTGCGCGTCGATGGCCATGTAATACAGAGCAATGGAACGCTCTTTGATGGCACTTCCGTCGAGACCGATCATGCTACCGCAACGCTGCGGCTGGAGAATGGAACGGAGATCACGATGGCGACCAATTCGCAGGGCGTGGTTCATCGGGATCGACTTGAGTTGTTGCAAGGCGAGAGTCAGCTGAAGACGAACGGTTCTTCTTTTCTTCTCGAGGCGGATGGCCTGCGCGTTGCGCCGAATGGTCCGAATACGGTCGGCGTGGTTTCATTGGAGGCAAGCAATACCGTCGACGTAACCGCGTTGACGGGTGAATTACTGATCGTCGACGACTCTGGATCCCCGCTTATGCATATCGCTCCGGGTATGCCGATGTCATTCGGTCAAGCGACCGGCCCCGGAGAGCCCTATGGGACTTCGATCACAGAAACTGGCCTAGTCTCCGAGGAAAATGGGCAATTCTTCCTGACGACAGCTCAGAACATGGTCGACCACACCAAATATCTGCTCGTCGGAAAAGACTTTCACAAGATGGTTAACGATAAAGTCGTTGTCGACGGCAAGCTGGAGCCCAGTCCCACGCAGAAAGCGATCGCCGAGATCGATGTAAAAGATATGCGAATCAATGGAGCAGCGGTATTCTGCAGCTTTCCAACTGGCTTCGCGTGGTGCGCCGCAGCCCTGGCCGCGGGCGGTACTGGTCTTGGAGTCGGAATCTACGAAGCGACGAAGGCCGGAGCCAGCCCGTAAGACTGACTTAGGACGGCGCATCGAAAGCTCTCGCGGAGTGGCTGTAAGAAGCAAGATGGGCTGAGCGACTCGGCAGTGCAAGATTGGCATTGGACGCATCGTCTCGCTTACAATACTCGCGTTGCCAATCATTCCCATCAAGCCGATCGTTCCCATCAATATGAGCGCGGGCCCGGCTAAAGAAATAGTCACTCCTGCACCGCGTACTCAAGTCTGGGTCGGTGTTTGTGTTCTTCTTTTGCTGGCGTATTCCACGCTAACGGTGTTTGTGCGAGAAGCGTGGGCGCTGCAGTCTTTTCAGATCGGCGTTTTTGTTCTTCTTGGCGCATACCTTCTGACGGGGATTCGCGGCCGGAAAGAGATTACCGCCAGCGGCTGGGCGCCGTGGCTGATATACGTGATCCCATTTTGGGGAGTTTTCCAACTGATCACGCATACGACCGCTTCAACCTTTGAAACTCGGGAAGAAGTTTTGAAGTGGGGCGCGTTGGCGGGAGTGTTTTTCCTGGTTCAAGCGGCCGGACGCACCAAAGAAGCGAGGGGCATTTTTCTAAGCGGCTTTCTGTATTTTGCCACAGCAATGGCTGTGCTTTGCCTGCTTCAACTTCCGACCGCGAATGGGCGCGCATTCTGGGCATTTCCAACCGGATACCCGGCCGTATACGCGACTTTTGCATACCGAAACAACTACGCACAGTTTGTCGAAATCGCATTGCCCATCGCGTTGTGGCGAGCGTTGCGCGACCCTCGACAATCCTGGTGGTATGCCCTCACGGGCAGCATACTCTTTGCCTCAGTAATTGGTTCGGCCTCGCGTTCAGGCTCAGTCTTGTGCACTGTGGAGCTGCTGGCGATACTCGGCATCGGCATCGGAAGCTTGCGCCACGGGAAAACAGCCGTTCCACTGCGCTCGATGATTTCAGGACTCGTGATCGTCCCCGTTGTTGCTGCGGTATTCACATTGGCAGCAGGATGGCAGCAGGTTTGGCAGCGGTTTGAGCGGAATGAGCCTTTTTCTGCGCGCGGGTACTTCCTGAAATCAGCCATAGATATGGCAAGAGATCGGCCACTGACCGGGTTTGGCCTGGGGACCTTTCCCGAGGTCTACCAACGATATGCCGTCAGAGATTTTCCCTTCTACGCCAACCACGCCCACAATGACTGGGCCGAGTTTGCGGCCGATGGCGGGATACCGTTTCTGCTTCTTGTAATGATCCCGTTCGTCTGTGTGGTGCCTAGAGCGATCCGTCATCCGTGGGGAATCGGCGTGCTTATCGTGATGCTCCATGCATGTATTGACTATCCATTCCCTCGTCCCGCAGTCTCGGGATGGCTATTTGCAATGGCTGGGATGCTCTATATGACCCCGGAGAGCCGGGAACGAAAACTCGCGGGTGCCTTGTCGAAGGTGGCCGGACGCGTCGAATCGTCCTGAGGAAATCAGGACAATATGCACGCCTGAGAGCAAATCATTCGTCATACATTACTGGAGTTACCCAATGAATGGTTATCGAGTAACCGACCAAAAAACAATGAATTAGAAGAAATGTTCCGGGAAATCCACAGCAACTTTTTTTGTCAGTCAATTGACATACTTTTTGCCTTGTTTGCATTGAAGTTCCGTGCTACGGTTGTGAAGATTTCACTCGAGAATCTGCGGTGGACGAGCCTTTGCTGGCGTAATGAACGGCAACGGATAGGAGCAAGTAATTTGTAGCTTGACTCGAGTGGCCCAATCCAATGGGGCCGAAAAGGGCGAAGCCTGCGCACTCCCGTGGCACGGAGCACAAAGCTCGAAAAAGAACATCTCGTTTCGCCAGCAGATCTTCCAATGGTTGGATATTTATATTGCTTGTTTCTAAACCTTCCTGATTGATTATCACTGATTGCTTCCAGAATTTGCGCCCTTCCCAGTGGGGGCGCTGGTTCAACTGAAGCTTCCGGTTCCACTGAGGGGACTTCGCACCGCCTCAAAAGACCAACCTATTCTGATCATCTGCCGCTCCTGGCTCGGCAATCGCCGGGAGACTTTCGCCTTTGATCGAATTCTCGACTCTCAACGAATGGGATGCTTTTAGTCCGCACTCCGCTTTTCTTGCAAGCAAGCCTACGCGCCGAGGATGAAAGAGGAAGCGACAACAGAATGAGTGTTCATAGGCCACGATCGCGCATGATAAGTGTTCGGCTTTCCGAAGAGGAATATGTCACCCTTCGTCGCCTGTGCTCTGAGACGGGAGCTCGGAGCATCTCCCACCTGACACGCGATGCAGTACAGACCCTTTTGCGTGGCGCGAATGGAGATGCCTTACTCGGCACTCACATGGATGAACTCCGGACACAAATACAAGAGCTTCATAAGAAGATTGAACAACTAACCGCGGATATGTCGTCGCATAAGGCCGAAACGAAGAACTTATGGCAATTGCGTAATTCCTATGTGGTTCGCCGGGAGCCGTGAAAGAGATAGGCCGGGCAAAGTATCTCAGCATTGAGGTCCATCTATGAAACCAGAGTTTTGTCTGCTTCTGGCAATGGTAGTAACGCCCATTTTCGCTCAGCAAATGCCGCCGGAGCCTGTAAATCCCAGTGCGAATTCGTCGGGTGATCGTTCCAGTCTGCCCGCTGAGAAGATTGGGCCCGACGATCTGTTGGGAGTTTCGGTCTACGACTCGCCCGAGCTTTCCCATCCTGTGCGTGTCGATGCCAACGGCGCCATTCGCCTGCCCATGGTCAAGCAGCCCATCTCGGTATTGGGTCTCTATCCGGCGGAAATCGAAGTAGCGATCACGAAAGCGCTTGCGGACGGGAATGTTCTCGTGGCGCCTCTTGTCTCGGTTTCTGTGTTGGAATACCGCAGTCGTCCGATTACGGTCATGGGCGCTGTGCGCAATCCAATTGTGTTTCAGGCCGACGGCCCCGTGACGCTTCTCGATGCGATATCGAGGGCCGGAGGACTCGCCGACAACGCCGGCTCCGACATTCAGCTCAGCCGGCCCCCGTCGACGGCCGGTGAATCAACGAAGATCAGTCAGCGCATCCCTGTGCAGTCTTTCCTGAACCTGGACCCAGATTTCGCAAATTTGAAACTCGAAGCTGGAGACGTGATCCGCGTTCCCGTAGCTGGTCAGGTCTACGTCTTGGGCAGCGTAAAACGTCCTGGAGCATTCAGCATAAACGCAGGGGCAGAGAGCAGCGTAATGAAGGCCTTGGCGATTTCAGGAGGGTTAGACGACCATCCCAGTCATGTCGCCTATATTTACCGCATTGAAGAAGGGGCCGTGAGCCGCAGTGAAGTGCCCGTTGAGCTTAAAAGGATCATGGACAGGAAAGCGCCCGACGTTGCACTAGAAGCAAATGACATCTTGTATATCCCAACTGCAAACGGCCGTCGCATCAGCAGCAAGATTCTGGAAACATCTCTTGCTGTGTCATTAGGCCTGGGTACGGCACTGCTCTACATTTACCACTAGGCCGCGGACCCCAGGATTTTATTTCTTCAGCGCCGGCCCCCTTGCCGGTAGATGCCCGGCTTCCAATCCGGGCAAGCATCAATCCAGCTATCAGCTTGGCTCATCGGAGGGAGTATGTCGTTCAAATCAGCGGTGCCTGACACTCTGAGCCCGCGTCAACTCAGTACCGTGGCGCCATCTGAATACTATGCGCCCGCGCCGGCGCGGCAAGAAGCGCCGCTTGGTGCTCCGAGTGTGCCGATCTCGCACTACATCTGGGTTCTTGGCAGGCATTGGCTAAAGATAGTGGCCTTCGTTGCGGCATGTGTCCTCGTGACTGCCATCGTATCCGCCAGATTGCCGAAAATCTATGAATCCACTGCGACCATAGCGATTGACGCTCAAACACCATCGCAACCGGTTGGTCAGGACTTTCTACCGCTTTGGATCGATTGGGATGCCTTTATCGAAACTCAGATTCGGCTGATTCAATCGGATTCCGTGCTGAGGCCGGTGGCCGAGCAGTTCACGGACGCCTCCAGTCGGAATTCAGAGAATCCGCATGAGAATGGCGCAGCACCCATTAGCTTGGGCGATGTTAAAGTCGTCCGGCCTAAGGGCTCCTATCTGTTGCTCATCAGTTATCGCTCTACCAGCCCGGACCGCGCCGCAGAAATAGCAAATGCTGTTGCTAAGTCTTATCTGACGCACACCTACGACCAGCGTGCAGAATCCGGGAGTTATCTTTCGACATTTCTGGGGAGACAACTTGATGAATTGAAAGCAAAAATGGAGAAGTCTAACCTGGCCCTTGCGCAGTTCGAAAAAGACCTGGACGTCATCAACCCCGATGAGAAAACAAACATTCTCTCGGCTCAACTGCTGCAGTTAAACACGGAATACATCAATGCGCAGGCAGACAGGGTTAACAAGGAAGCGGCCTGGGATACGGTCAAGTCAGGCTCCCTAGCCGCAGTCCTCGTTTCTCCGCAGGGGGGTGCGGTCGCCAAGCTTAGCGATAATTTGACCTTGGCGCAGCAGCATTTCGATTCGGTCAAGTCCATTTACGGTTCCGATCATCCCGAATATAGAAAGGCCGCTACGGCAGTGACCGATGCGGAGAAGGAACTGGATCAGGCGCGCGAAGGAATTGTGGAACGAGTAGCCGCTCAATATCGAGAGGCACTGAATCGTGAGCAGATGCTTGGAAAGACAGTTGCAGATTCGAAGGCGGAGTCGGATCGACTCAATGCCCGGTCTTTTGAGTACGAGCAAGTGAAGCGCGAAGCCGACGCAGATACAAGTCTCTATGACGAGCTGATTCGCAAGATTCGCGAAGCCGAAATCAATTCAAGTTTTCGAAATAACGATGTCAGCATTGCGGACGCCGCACGGCCTTCAAACTCCCCAGTGTTTCCGAACACCAGATTGTACCTTGTCATTGCGTTTCTTCTATCTTCGTTCTTCGGAATATGCGGGATTATTCTGTACGATTCGTTTGATACCACCCTGCGTGATCCGATATTTGCGAGCCGATTTCTGGGCACCGAAGTGATCGGCAGTTTGCCTATCGATCGGGCTTCTGCGCAGCTTCCCAGATCTCCCGGCCCGGCGCCATCGCTGGGAATTGTTTCGAAGCAAGCCACGGATCAAACCCGCAAGAATTACTATCAATCGACGTCAAATTTTGACGAAGCCGTGCGCTCCTTGCGCAACACCATTCTTCTTTCGGATTTCGAAGGTCGGTTGCGCTCGCTTGTGATCACCAGCGCCGTTCCCGGGGAAGGCAAGAGCACATTGGCGGCGCATCTTGGCATCGCCAACGGCGATCGAGGCAAAAGAACGCTGCTCATCGACGGCGACTTGCGCCGTCCCGGTCTTCACGCCAAATTCGGACTGTCGCCGCGCGAAGGCCTCTCCAACGTGCTTAACGGAGAACGCACCTGGCAAGATGTAGTGATTCCTATCGAAGGCAAGCCGAACCTGGCGCTGCTTCCTTCAGGCCCAGGCTCTCATCGGGCGGCAGACTTGATCGGACCGCGCTTGTCATCGCTCCTTGACGAGCTTGCGAAGGATTACGATTTGGTGATTCTCGACTCGCCGCCGCTGATGGGATTTGCCGAATGCCTTCAAATGGCCGCTGCCGCCGACGGAGTCCTTATCGTCAGTCGCGCCGCCAATACCAAACGCAAAGCCGTGGCGGCTGTAATTTCCGCGCTCGATCGCATACACGCGAACAAATTGGGAATTGTCTTAAATCAAGTTGATGCAAAGACGTCTGCCGACAGCTACGCTTATCAGGGCTACTACGGATACAACCAAGACGGCAAGCAAGAAGCATAGGGGCTCTTTCGTCTGTCGTTTGGAACACCTGCCGGATGGAAAGAGCAGAGAACGCGCGTGATTGGATTGATCTGCTGAATTCACAACAAGGTCGGCGACTCTTTCTGCCCCGTCACACACTCAAAGAAGAGTGGTCTCGTAATGTTCACTCAATCCTGGGCGCCAAGTACAGACAGGCAAGTTTGCTTCGCATCGGCATCAAGTGCGGTTGTCGACGTGCAAGCTGGAACACCAAGTGACATGGTTTCAACCCGAAATCCAACGGTAGAAGCGCCTTCGGACCTGCCCAACCTGGATCTGCTGCGAACCGTAGCAGTCCTATTGGTATTTGTGGGGCACCTCATGCTCACAGCGGGCGTCCGGGGTCTGGGCGACGTCGGTCGTTTCGGCGTTCTTCTCTTTTTCGTGCACACGTCGCTCGTGCTGATGTTATCCATGGAGCGTCTAGGCCTCACGGGAGGCAAGTTATACTTCGCATTTCTCATTCGCAGGTTCTTCAGAATCTATCCACTCAGCGTCTTGGCTGTGCTTTCGGCACTTACTTTTCACTTTCCTTCAGCGCCCTGGGTATCCGGGTACCTTGAAACTGGATGGAAAGAAGACCTGTCAAACATTTTTCTCGTCCAAAATATTACCCATAGCGGTTCAGTTCTTGCTGTTCTTTGGTCCCTTCCGTTCGAAATCCAGATGTACTTAATTCTGCCGCTGCTTTTTATCTCCATGCGGCGTTTTCAATCGCCACGCATGGCCTACTTGATATGGGCTGCCGGTGTCGTGATCGCGAGCCTGGAATATATTGCGCGAAGCGGCGGCGACCTGGATTTTATCCTTACGCGCTACGTGCCTTGCTTTCTCGCGGGCGTCATTGCATGGCGCGCAATGGGGTCCAGGAAAAAGAGCTTGCCTGGATGGCTCTGGATGGTTGTTCTGATCGCACTCGTCGCGTCGTATCGCCTGTCAGACGTGATCCGCGTCTACGGACCAGCCTCACTTGGCGTGCTTCACGCAGGCTTGCGAAGCGATCACCGCATCTGGTGGCCGCAGTATCTCGATCTCGTACGCGATTGGGTGTTCGCGGGCGTCACCGGGCTGGCAATTCCGCATTTCGCGCAAATCGGAAGCCGAGGGATCAACCTGATCAGCAAAACGGTGGCGAGGTACTCCTATGGAATCTACATTTGCCATATCCCTATTCTTTGGCTCTGCTTTACGAGGTTTCATATCCGTTCTGCAACGGTGAGCGTCGCAGCGTCCGTTGTGCTGACCGGCATTATGTCCTTCGCGCTGTACCACTTGCTTGAGGAGCCTGCGATCCGGTTGGGAAAACGGGCCGCCAGGCGATTGGTCCGGGGCCGGCAATCGCCGCGAATCGCTCCCCGGTTCTCCAACGATCAAGTAGATCGATTTTGCCCGGCAATGGAGCCATCCGTGCACATCCTGGGCTCGCGCGTGCACCTCGTGAGCGCGCCCCGCACCGTGGACTATATGGAGCGATGGATTGGGATGCGCGACGGAGCCTGCCGCCAGGTCGTCGTTACCGGATTTCACGGTCTGTCGGAAGCTCGCAAAAACGAGCTTCTCTGCACCGTGCTCAACCAGGCTGATCTATGGGTGCCGGATGGCATCGCGCCTGTCTGGGTTGCGCGCCTGCGCGGCCAACACGGCGCAACGCGCGCCACAGGAAGCGATATCCTGCGCGAGTTTTTTCGGCGAGCGCAGGAAAAGAGCTACAGCAGCTACTTCTATGGCGACACGGAGCGCACCTTAGGCGCGCTTACCGACACGGTTGCGCGCCTCTATCCCCGGCATAGAATCGCCGGGGCCTACTCGCCGCCTTTCCGGGCTCTCTCGGCGGCAGAGGACCAGGCGATCATCGATCGCATCAACGATGCCCAGCCCGACGTCCTTTGGGTTGCTCTTGGCATGCCCAAACAGGACGTCTGGATTCATGAGCGCCTGCACCGCCTCAACGTGCCTGTTGCCATTGGCGTGGGCGCCGCGTTTGCCTTTGTGGCCGGCACGGTGCCCCGCTGCCCTGACTGGATTGGCAATGCCGGCTTCGAATCGGTTTACCGATTTGTTTGCGAACCCCGCAAGCTGTGGCGACGCGACCTGCTTGACGGGCCGCGTTTCATCTACCACGTGGGAATGGAACTGCTCCGGTCCCGCGAGTCTTAATTTCTACGGTGTCCCTTGGATTCCATGCATTCATTCAGATTTGCGACCATCCATGCATCGACGTTCGAAACCAGCCATGAAAGGGGCCTGCGATAAGTCTCCGCGCGCAGCTCGCACATTTCATAACGGCGCTTCGGCTCCGCCCGTTTGATACAGCGACGGAGGGTGGCCGATCGAAAGAGCGGCTCCGGCGTGCGGCGATGACGACCATCACCAGCGGCATCGCAAAAGCCATTGGAATTCTTGCTTCGCTCATCTCCGTTCCGCTTACCTATCGCTATCTCGGTCCCGAACGTTACGGAATCTGGATGGTCCTCATCTCCATCATTACCGCCATGAGCTTCGCGGATCTTGGGATCGGAAACGGACTCATGAACGCGGTCTCAGAGGCCTACGGCAAGGACGATCGCCGGCTCGCACAAGAACACGTGACCAGCGCCCTCGCCCTCATGCTTCTGATCGGATTTATCTTCGCCGTCGCGGGAGCCGTCGGCTATCAGCTGGTCCCGTGGCCGCGGCTGCTCAATGTCAAGTCCCCGGCGGCGGCTGCCGAAGGTGCCCGTGCGTTTCTGGTGCTCTATGCCTCTTTTGTCGTCAATCTCCCGCTGGGCGTGATCGCACGCGCGCAAGCCGGATTGCAGAAGGCATATACCGCGCAGATCGTGAACGCCGCGGGCAGCATGCTCTCTTTGAGCGCTATCCTCGTGGTCGTCTGGCTAAGCGGCAGCCTGGTGTGGCTCGTCTTTGCGTTTGTTTCTACCGCGACCGCCGCCACTCTGCTGAATGGTTGGCTTCTCTTTCGCGAATTCCCCTGGCTGCTGCCGGCGCGCCACGCCTTCAGCAGCGCAGCTGCACGGAAAATCTTCGATTTGGGAATCCTCTTCTTCGTGCTGCAGTGCGCCTTCGTCCTCTCCTACACCTCCGACAACGTTGTCATCGCCCAGGTTCTCGGAGTTGCCGCTGTCGCTGTCTATGCTGTGCCACAAAAACTCTTCTCCTCGATCTCCACTGTCGTATCCATGGCCATCAATCCGCTCTGGCCGGCCTACGGGGAGGCCATCTCTCGCGGCGATGTGGCTTGGGTACGCCGAACTTTCTTCGCTTCGCTCTTTGCCATTCTTGCTTTCACCATCCCGGTGTGCATCGTGCTCGTTCTGTTGGGGCCCTTCATTCTCAGGGCAGCGGTAGGCAAATCGTTCCACGCCCCGCTCGGATTGCTGATCGTCCTTGCCGTGTGGGCAGTTACCTGGGCACTCACGACGGCGGTTACTGCCTTCCTCAACGGCGCCGGCGTTCTAAAGGAGCAGGCCGGCATCGTAGTCATCGCGAGCATCTGCAATCTTGGCCTCTCCATCTACCTCACGATTCACCTTGGGGTCATTGGCGTTTGCCTGGGCTCCATCCTGACTCAGTTGTTTATTATTTCGCCTGCCTATTTCTTCCTTGTTCGGGGCCTTCTTCGCAGAACCGCGACACTCAAAATGAACGAAGAGGTTCGGCAAACGGTCTCATTCGTTTGACCCATGAACGTTCTAGCGGCTCTTATCGAGATAGGACGACTGGAGCGTCGAGGCTCATGAAGGATGCAGCTAAATCCGTCGCCCGTTCCGCACTTCTCGCGCTCGACTTGTATTCCGGGCATAAGACAAGGCGGTTCGAGCTCCTGGCCCTCATAAAAAAGTTGCAACCACTCGATTGCGGGATTGAGCTGATCCGGGTCGGAGGCAACTGCGACGGAGGATATCTCATTCCCGATGATCTTACAGGGATCGAATATTGTTTCTCTCCCGGAGTCAGCAGTGTCGCGAGTTTTGAGGATCAGCTCGCCGATCGCCATATCCGCTCCTTTCTGGCCGATTACTCGGTCGATGCGCCACCAATCATGCGCCCCGAGTTCGTCTTCGACAAGAAATTTCTCGGCGCATCCGATCGCGGAAACTTCTTTACGCTCGCCACGTGGAAGGAAAAATATCTCAGGGATTATGCAGGCGACCTCCTCCTGCAGATGGATATCGAAGGCGGGGAATACGAAGTGATATTGAACGCACCCGACAGCCTCCTGAAACAGTTCAGAATTATGGTCATCGAGTTCCACTGGCTCGACAGGCTCTTCGATTGGTTTGCCTTCCGGCTATACGCCTCTTGTTTTGAGAAGCTTCTCAACTCATTTTGTGTCGTGCATGCTCATCCCAATAACAGCTTCGATGTCGTTCGAAGCGGAGGGATTGAGATTCCACCGGTGGTTGAGTTCACGTTCCTGAAAAGAGATCGCATGAAGACTGCTGTCCCGCGCAGCGACTTCCCGCACCGGCTCGACGTTGACAGTACGGCCAGAAAGCATTTGGCACTGCCCAGGTGCTGGTATTCCTGATCCGGGAATTCAGGTCGGCGAAGAGGGATGAGATCGCCAAATGTTGCCTGTGAACTTGATCGATAGTCCGGCTGCGGACCGTACTCCCGATGAACCTGTGGCCGAGAGCAAGGCGTCCTTTCGACCATTGCGGCTCTGCATCCTCAGCCATCCCCGGTTTAACGGAGTCGCGGGGCACTTGCCGGAATATTTGTCCAGCATGGTTCAGGAAGCGTGCAGACGAGGGTGGTCTGTCAACCTTTTTGCTCCGCCGAAGCTGTGCGAATACGTGCAGGAGACAGATGGAGGCCGGCATGCAAAGTTAACGCTTTCGCCCCACTGGCCTATTGCTCAATCCATTGGAGGCGACGATCCATCGGTCGCGGAGGCGCGGATCAAAGGTTGGATCGCGACGATTCGAGCCTATTGTGTCATTGCCGCCAAGCGCGGCTGCGATCACCTCCTGATTATGGACGGTGATCAAAACCACACCGCCTTTGCGATTGGCCTGGTAGCGCTTCCTCTGTTGCGATGCGGAGTAAGCACCATCGTGTTCGGTTCTCTGAACGGGCTCACGAATCACAGCGGTCATACAGGCCAGTCTCCCACGCAGAAAGCCGGTCTCTCGGTGGCCCGGCGATTTTTCCGATTGAAGAAATTCAGAGGAATTATCACAACCAATCCGGCTTTAGCGTCGAGCAATCGAAACCTCCCCGCGGAAACCGAGAAAAAGGTCCGCTATGTGAAGGAAATCGAGCCTCAATGGAAAACGCCCCTGCCCATGGGTGAGGCCCGACGCTTTTTAGGAATCGACCAGCATTGGCATGTCGTTCTCTGTTACGGCGCGCTTGGGGCCGACCACAAGGGCTTGCCGCAGCTTTTTGCAGCCGTCGACCATCCTGACATGAGCAATGTGCTGATCCTGCTGGTTGGATCGCCGAATGCGAGCACCATGGAGCTACTGAACTCAGGTGCGGCCGTAAGTCTGAAGGCCAATCAACAAATTCAAGAGATGTTCGGATATGCGTCCTCCGAACGCGAGAGAGCCGCGTTTTCAGCGGCGGACGCGGTATGGATCGGATGCCCGACACATAAGGGGCCCAGCGGAGTATTGGAGATTGCCCGCACGGCAGGCGCACCGATTGTGGCTTCAAGCGGCGGTTTGATCGGCTGGACAGTGGAACACGATGATCTCGGTTCGGTAACCGATGTTGCTGACCCTGTTCAGACGAGGCTCGCTCTGACCGAGTGCTTCTTAAGGTCAAAGAAGCGGCGAACCCGGCGAGAGGTCGAAGGGGATCCTTACGACTGCACAATGCAACATCGGGGCTTTGGAGCGCGCATCTGCGACGTCATCGATGCTTTTGAAAATGGGGGCTAGAGCAAACGGAGCTCACGAATCTCGAGTCATCGCATTGCGGAATTCGAGTGGAAACCGCAAAAGATTCTGTTGATAGGCTCTATTGCAGCTTATGCATATCGTCACGCTTCTCGCCCCAATCCGCTGCGGAGTTTACCGCTTCTATTGCGAGCTTTCGCGCAAGATGAGCGCGCGCGGACATTCCATTACCTGGCTCTGCTCCGGAGCTTTGCACAAGCGGCTGATGGCAGGCGAAGAGGCGGACACCGAGGTTATTGACGGAGAGATCCTTGTCGCCGACGCGCAAGAGATCGGTGAGCGAACAAGAGCGATTGTTAAACGGATCGAGGAACTCTCGCCGGCACTTGTTTTGTGCAATGCGCTGGGAGACCAGATCGACTTTAATGCCGTGCGCTACTTACCAGCAACGGTCCCCCGGGTCCTGGTGATGCACAATAACTCGCTCGCCTGCTACAGGGCCGCCCGCGCGGTTCGCGACCACGTGAATGCAACTGTCGCCATCAGCCCGAGAATCCAGGAAGACTTGAATTCGAGTTACGGCTTTCGTGGTCGAAGCGTCAGGCTCATTCCTTACAGCATCGATCTCTCCGGTTTTTCCGCGCCTGAGTATTCGAGCCGCACCAACGGCCGCTTGCGCATCCTCAGCCATGGACGGATTGACAAAGCACAAAAAGGCCTCCTTTGGCTGCCTGAAATTCTCGCCGAACTTGACCGCCGCGCAACGGACTGGGAGCTGACCGTGAGCGGGGATGGCCCGGATTTGCCGGAGCTCAAACGCCGTTTTAACGATGCCGGAATGGCGAAGAGAGTTAAGTACCTTGGCTGGACTGATCCAAATGAAATTCCAGGTTTGATGGAGCGCCACGATGTTTTTCTCTTCCCCTCGAGATTCGAGGGTTTCGGGAAGACGCTGATTGAAGCCATGGCAGGTGGTTGTGTTCCCGTGGCGTCGCTTTTGCCGGGCATTACCGATTGGATTATCGAGGACGGTGTGAATGGGTTGCTGTTTCCGGTAGGAGATGTGAAGCGCGCCGCCTTGCATCTGCTCGATCTCTGTAATGATCGGAATCGCTTGACGGCAATGCGTCATGAAGCCAGAGAAGCCGCAAGCAAATTCAGCCTTGACCGTATGGCGGATTCGTATGAAGAACTGTTCCAGGAGGTTCTCTCGCAACCAGGCGACGTCAAGCGAGCGGAGCCCCTGGATGATTGCTCATTAGCTCAGGGGTTGCGGCCAGCTTGGTGGTTTCATCTGCCCGAGCCTTTGAAGGACAGGCTGCGCGCAGCCCGCGAGGTAGCGCGCACCCATATTCGTGTTCCGTGATCCGCTGCCCCGCACTCTTGTGAGCGCTGCAAGCGCTGAAAATGGAGACCCAGACGAGTGACGCGCAAGCGCATCATCATTGGCCATCCCCGATTCGGTCGTGGCGGGTCCGAGGCAGTGGCGATGTGGTTGGTCGAGGCCCTGAAAGATGACCACGACGTCACCGTCCTCACTACTGGTGGTTGGAATTTGCCGGAGCTTAACGCACAGTACGGTACACAGGTCAACGCAAATCAAGTGAAGGTGCGGATTGCCCCAATTCCGTGGCCGGCGCGAAGGCTGGGTGCGGCCGCGTTGCGCGCGGCTTGCTTCCAACGCTTCGCTCGAAAGGTCGCCGACGAATATGACGTCCGAATCAGCGCGTATAACCTGACCGACTGGGGCTTGCCGGCAGTACATTTCATCGCCGATTTCAGTTGGCATCAGCACGTGCGCGAGCGGCTCGATCCTATCACTCCGGGGTTTATCTACCACGACTCGTGGTTGCGGCGGATTTATCTGGGCATAGCCGATCGCTGTCAGAATCTCTCCGGACGCGATCCTCTGCGGGAGGACAAAATCATCGCCAATTCGCACTGGACCGCAGAGTTGATGCGAAAAGATTGCGCGGTTGAAGTTGCCGCGGTCGTTTACCCGCCTGTATGCGGCGAATTTCCCAAGGTTGCATGGCAGGATAAGGAAGATGCGTTTGTGATGATTGGCCGCATTGCGCCCGAGAAACGGATCGAAGAGGCAATCGCAATTCTTGAGGCAGTGCGGAAGCGTGGCCACGCAATTCGATTTCATCTTTGCGGCCAAATCGGAAGTGATTCATACGGTCGTAAGATCGCCGCGCTCTGTCAGAATCATACCGATTGGGTTTTTCCTGAAGGGTTTGTAACGGGAGCCCGAAAAGCGGAGATACTTGCGCGCTGCCGTTATGGGATCCAAACCCGCAGTGCCGAGCCATTCGGAATCTCCGTTGCCGAGATGATTCATGCGGGGGCCATAGTTTTCGCTCCCAACGACGGCGGCCAAGCTGAGATCCTCGATCATCCCAGTCTTCTTTTTTCTGACAGGAACGAAGCTGTCGAAGCAATCTCTGCTGTATTGGAAAGCGCGGCGCTCCAAGATGAGCTGCGAACGCATCTATCAGTCCAGGCAAAACGATTCAGCGCGGAACAATTCTTGCGCGACGCATGCCGGTGCGTAAGCACGAGCACAGAAGTTTATGTTTGATATTCTCGTTTTCATTACCGCCACGATCCACTGCGGAAATACGCCGGTCGTCAAGCGATCCGATCCTGATGTAAGAAAGCTGGACTATCTCCGCGGCCTGAATTCGTGGTTGAATCGTGACGTCAAAGCCGACATTGTCTTCTGCGAGAACTCTGGCGCCGATTTATCTGAGTTTCGCGATGCAGCTCAGCGTGCTGGAATGAGTAATTCCATCCGTTTCCTGTCTTTCGCCGGAAACTCCGGAGCCGAACGATTCGGGAAAGGGCACGGAGAGATCGAGATGCTCAAACATGCATTCGAAGCCCTGCCGGAGCTCTCCCGGTATCGCTATATCGTGAAGGTGTCGGGACGCTATATTTATCGGAATCCAACTGAAATCATCAGACGCATATCGGATTCCACAGCAGAACTTCTTTGCGATGTCCACAATTACCTGACCTACGGCGATACGAGAACGGTTGCCTTCAGGCCTGAGATCGCGGTGCGGCACTTGCTTCCGTACCAGGACGAGCTGGACGAAAATAGGGGCGTCATCATTGAACATCTCATGGCTCAATGCATCCACCGAACCCTTTTATCGGGTGGGAAGTGGGCGCCGCTTCCGTGTACGCCGGTGTGCGACGGGATGTCGGGAAGCTGGGATCTTCCGCAAGTCTTCTCTCTGCAGTACCTGGCAAAGCAAAGCATCAAGCGGCGGGTCGCCGCCTGGATTTACCACTATTGACGGTGTCAAACACGAGAGCCACAATGCAGTCTGTTTCTCTGGTTGTCGCAACGAAGGATAGGCCTGGCGATCTCGAGAGGCTCCTTGAGAGTTTGCGCCGCCAAGATACGCCGCCCGCCGAGATTGTGGTGGTAGACGCAAGCAGCTCGCCGGCAGAGCCGGTCGTGGCTCGGTTCCCGGAACTCATCATTCGGTATTTGAAATATTGGCCGCCATCAGCCTCCGCTCAGCGAAATGCCGGCATATTGGCCTGCGATCCCGCGTCAACTTTGATTGGGTTTGCCGATGACGATACTACTTTTGAACCAAACGCATTTGCACGAATGCTTCACTTCTGGAACGCGGCACCGCCCGACGTTCTTGGAGCGGCGTTCAACATTCGCAATTATCCTCGCCGCCACAGCACATTTCTTAAGCACAGCCGACTTGCTGAACGGCTTGGTCTCTATTCCTCCGAGACAGGCAGCGTTTCTTTGAGCGGCTGGCAAACCGTGACCGGTGAAATTTCAAATACTAAGTTTGTCGATTGGCTTCCTTCCGGGGCAGTGCTCTTCCGCCGTGACGTTTTCCGGTTGAAGATGTTTGACGAAGCCTTTGAGAATTACAGCTACCTTGAAGACCTAGACCTGAGCTATAGCATTAGCCGGATGGGCCGATTGGCGATTGTCGCTGACGCTGGTTTCTCTCACTTTCCGTCCACAGGAGGCCGCGTATCCATGCGACAGTTCGGCCGGGTGGAAGTCAGGAACCGCCTTTATTTTGTTCGAAAGCACGGGCTGTCTATCACCCGTTGCTATGCCGGACTTGCCATAAGAATGATCATGTCGGTCCTCAGTGGACTCATCCACCTTGATCGAAAACTCCTAGCTCGAGCCACGGGCAACCTTGAGGAACTTTGCGCGCCATATCCATCTACATCGGTCGCCTGCAGAACTGGCCGGTAGTTCCCATTCTGCTATGGATCTGCCTATGGCTGAATCTGGACTCCGGCTTCTGGAACCTCCAAATGCCGGAAAGCGCCGATGACTGGCAGCTTCTTATTCGGGCGATATTGCCATTCGCAGTCCTGCCGCTTGCTGGTTTCCTGCTCCTCGGCCGGCGCCAGATCCATCTCGCCTGGAGCGGCCCAACGCGGCTTCTGCTCGTTTATGGAGTGATTGCGACGTTTGCAACTGCTTTTTCGCCGGAGCCATGGATTTCCGCCTACTGGTCAATCGCCTTTCTCGCTACCGTTTGCGCATCTTTATTGTTTCCCCTCAAGAGTGACCCGGTTGGCACGACCCGTCTTCTATTGCAGATCACATGGGCTGCGACGTTCATTGTCGCCGGCATCATCGCGTACCGGGGGGGGGATTTGATATTCGGCAGCGCGGCTTCGGCTTACGGTATCGAGGGAACGCTCAATGACCTATCCCGTTCCTCCGGCGTGGCTCGATGGGCGGCGATTCCGGGCCTAGTCTGTATCGTCAGGGCATTTCATACCCCGCAAAAAATTCTCTTGGCTTTCTATCTGGGTGTTGCTGGCGTTTCGTTTTACATTGTTTACCGGATGCAGTCGCGCGGCGCGATCTTCGGCGCGGTCGCGGCACTGGTTTTTATTCTCCTTATTTCAAGCCGCATGCGCCGATACGCGCTGCCCTTTGCGGCCATTGCAGTTGTCTGCCTGGTCCTGATCGCGACCCCGGAACGTGCATCGAGTGGGGTCGTCACTTATCTCATGCGAGGCCAGAGCTCCGAGGAATTCCAGAGTATGACGGGCCGCACACGCGCCTACTCGAATGGATTGGAGGCGTTTGCCGACGCACCGATTTTGGGCCGCGGTCAATGGGCAGACCGCATGACTATCGGCGAGCATGTCCACAACTCCTTTCTCCAGGCGATGCTCAATGGCGGAGCGATGGGCGCCATTCCTTATCTTGGCTCATGGATTGCCGGCTGGTTACTTTTTCTGAGGCTGCACAAACGCAACGCCTTCCTGGCCCTGGAAGATCGCCGCTTGGTTCTTGAATGCGGAACCGTGATGATGTTTTTTTCCGTCCGTGCAATTCCCGAAACCACAACGGCGAGCTTCTCTGTCGATCTTCTGGTGATGGTGGCTGTGTTTGTCTATTTGGAAACGCTGTGGATTACGGCAAAAAACTCCCGGCGATGGCTGGCTATGGAGATGGAACAACTCATAATTTTGCCGCCTGTGAATGCGCTGGCGCTGGCAGAAAAGGGAGTTTATAGAAGGTGAGGCGTTTGCATGTGCTCGCCGTCGCTTACGCATGTAATCCCGACCGCGGATCGGAATTTGGCGTCGGCTGGGGGTGGGTAAAGGCAATCTCTGAGAATCATGATGTCACCGTAATTACCGCGGATTTTAATGCAAAAGACATAGAACGATATCGTCGCGATCGGATGGCCGGCGACAAGTTTAATCTTCGTTTTATTTACGTGAAGAATCGGGCTTGGCACTACCGTCCGCATGGCCTGTGGCTCGCGATCGAAAACTCTGCCGCAAAGCCAGTTATGAATCTTGCCTATCAGGATTGGCTCCGTTGCGCTCTGAAGATTGCTCGATGCGAGGCCGAGCAAGAACCGTACGATCTTGTTCATCTTATTACGTATGTTGGCTGGCGCTTTCCGGGAAAGTTCTATCAGTTGGGGATTCCGTTCGTATGGGGTCCTATCGGCGGCCTGATGAATATGCCCCGCCACCTGTTTCCTGCACTAGGTATTAAAGGCGCAATCTACTACAGCGGAAGGAATTTCATTAACACGCTTCAGGTTCACCTGCTCCGTGGGCCAAGGAAGGCGCTTCGGCAGGCGCATGGCGCCGTAATCGCCGCCACCCCTGATATTCAGGCTGCCCTGCTGCGACATTTTGAAACTCCAAGCCAGGTTATCTGCGAGGTTGGCCTGCCGGAGTTGAATCTGGGAAGAAGTTGTCGCCGATCAAACGAAGAACCGCTGCAGATTTGTTGGAGTGGCCTCCACATACCAAGGAAAGCACTGCCCCTTCTTCTCCATGCGGTGGCCCGACTGCCCCCCAACCTTCGCTACCGTCTTGAGATTTTGGGTGCCGGGCCTTCCGGCCAGGCATGGCGCAAACTGGCAAAACGTCTTGGCGTAAGTCAATGCTGCCATTGGCATGGGCAGCTTCCGCGAGAGCTTGCGCTTGAAGTAATGAAGGGCTGCCATGTCTTTGTCATCACCAGCCTCGATGAGCTGACTTCGACAGTGGCAGTGGAGGCAATCGCTCTGGGGCTTCCGATTGTTTGTCTGGACCATTGCGGGTTCGCGGATCTTGTTACGAGTAGTTGCGGGATCAAGATTCCTACGGATTCTATTCAAAAGATTGTCGTTGGCTTGGCGGATGCCCTTATCTCGCTTTACGACAACGAGGATCTGCGCAGC
>CAYOVE010000014.1:0-4503 GCA_964407295.1 uncultured Occallatibacter sp. | reverse complement strand
GCAAATAAAATCAAGCCTTTGGATTCTTAGTTATATCCCCACTCCAATTGGCCAGGAGCACTCAATTGGAACCGTCAAACTGTTTATTGTGCGGCATCGCGAATGCCGTAAGCCCATGGTTTATCAAAGAAACTGGCGGTGCGACGTATCCCATAGTACGATGCGCGAGTTGTAAGTCCGCTTTTGTTTGGCCGCGTCCGGATAGCCGCGTGGTCTCGGCGCTTTATTCCGCTCGGGTGACACAGGCCAATGGACAGACAGACGGCATCTATTTGCCATCCGCCGAGGCGGACGCGAAGCGGCTCTTCCAAAGGTTTGGCTCTTCGATCGAACGTGGGTTGCTGCTGGACATCGGGGCCGGAGAAGGATTCGCATCGGCGGAAGCAGTGCGACGCGGTTTTACGGTTCGCGCGTGTGAGCCGAATCGTGATGCGGCCCAACGTTTTGCGCGGAGAATGGGGTTTGAACCTGATCCCACATTTTTCGATTTTGAATACGCGCAGAAAAGCAGCTCCAACTTCGATGCCGCATTACTCTCACATGTGCTCGAACATATTCTCGATCCAGATCTGTTCGTACGGAATGTCCACACAATCTTAAAACCTGGCGGTTCCCTTATCGTCGCTGTTCCGCTTTTTGGATCCATTCTCACTCCGTTGATGGGTAAGAAAGATTTCTATATAACTCCCCCCACTCATCTGAACTATTTCTCCCTCGCCGGGCTGACTGGTTTGCTCAATCGCCAAGGGTTTCAGGTTGTTGCAAGCTACACATCGCCCAAGGTGAATTTGGAGCGCTACAAATCCAGCCTGGGACCCATGCGATACGCAGTGAACATTGGCGGCTATCTGGTTCTGAAAGCCAGTGAGGTTTTTCATCGCAGTGTTGTGCTCAATGTTCTTGCAAAACGGAAGTAGCGGAATCTGCGCCCCGGTTGACGGTGATGTACCGGCGGCAAAGCATTTTCAATGAGCAACCGCGCCATGCTTAGTGCGCAAGTCCGAGCATTAGGCCAAGGCGAAGGTAGCTTCACAAGTCCGATGCATCTCGGGCACGGAAGCGATTGAGCGAATTATGTACGCCCTAACTTTTCTATTCCTCACATCTGTCATCCTGGCGCTGGTTCTGACGCCGCTGGTGAGAAACCTGGCCTGGCATTTTGGGCTGGTCGATCAGCCAGATCAGAAGCGGAAGATCCATATCACTCCCACTCCACGAGTTGGCGGGGTCGCAGTCTTTGCGTCGGTTCTTTGCGCCTACGGATTGCTGCTCGCTGTAGGGTTAAGCTCAGGCCATATTGTCCGTGAAGACTTGCCATTCTTGATCAGGCTTGCGCCGGCTCTTGCGATTGTGTTTGCGGTCGGACTCGTTGACGACATCTTCACCGTTCGCCCATGGATCAAATTTGCCGGGCAACTCGCGGCGGCAACCTATGCCTGGAGCTGCGGCATTCGCGTCAATGCTTTTGCTGGGCACCAGTTCGGCGCCGTGTTCAGCTTCCTGGTCACCGTTTTCTGGATTGTGCTCTGCAGCAATGCGATCAACCTCATTGATGGCGTCGACGGACTCGCAGCTGGAGTCAGTTTGTTTGCCGCCCTTACGATGGCGGGGGCGGCTTTGCTTGCTCATAATTTTACGATGGCCTTCGTTGTCGTGCCTCTCGCCGGGGCGCTGCTTGGATTTCTCCGCTACAATTTTCAGCCGGCCAGTGTTTTTCTGGGCGATAGTGGCAGCCTCACTCTCGGCTTTCTCTTCGGTTGCTTTGGGGCCACGTGGAGCACGAAATCAGCCACTGCGCTTGGCCTGACAGCTCCTCTTTTGGTGCTCGCTGTTCCCATCCTCGATGTAGGCTTATCCATTGTGCGTCGAGCGCTTCATGGCCGCCCGATCTTCAGTGCCGATCGTGCGCATATTCACCACAAGCTTCTGGCTCTCGGACTCGCACCTCGCCATGTCTCCCTGGTGATTTACGGCATTTGCGCCATTGGTTCGGCAGCGGCCCTGTTATTGACCGTCAGCCATGATCACTATCGCGCGTTTGTCATCGTGATCGTCATTCTCGCCGCGTGGCTCGGCTTACAACGTCTCGGCTACACGGAGTTTAATGCCGCCGGGAGAATTCTCTTCAGCGACGCCTTTCGCAGCGCATTAAGCGCTCAGCTTGCGTTGGAGCAATTCCATCAGGAAGTCCGTGGACAGATGGGTTACAAGCAATGTTGGGAGTCGCTTTGCGATGCTTGCCCGAAGTTTGGGTTTTCCGGCGCCATCCTCGATCTGGGTGATGGTTTGCTTCGATGGGGAATCAATGCCGGTTGGCAGGTGCGCATCGATTTTCCCGGACGTGGACATATCAGCCTGTGGCGTGAGGCCGGCGTCAATGGGTCAGGCGCATCAGCCGTTCTCTTTGTCGATTCCGTTACCAGGATCCTGCAGGAAAAACTCGCCGACGGAGAGCCTCTGAAGGTAAGGAGTGGCACACATGATTAATCGTCTCTGGTTGCGTTGCGTCTGGGCTTTGCTTGTCGCGGGAGCGCTGTTTATTTCCATTTTCGGGAATGTGCTTTTCACTTCTTTCCCAGCAAACCGATGGCTGCATTTTCTTGTTTACGCTGCAGTTACTTCCATTCCCTGCGCCGTTTGGCGCACGAAAAGTGCGGTCGTTTTCGGTTTGGCAATCGTCGGGTGCTGTGTCTTAAGCGGGACCGCCCTAGCGATTTGGAACTGGCACGGCGTTAGGGCGGAAAGCACCGTTTCTGATTTCTTTGGTATCGCTGCCGGTGTGCTTCTGGGCGTGAATCTTCGTCTCTCCCGGAACGCATCAGGGAAGGCTATGGCCGCTGACGCGAAACCCAAAAACAGAACCTTTGCGGCTGCTCCGTAAGGCCTTGAACGAACGGATGATTGAATTTGTGAGCGACTTCATCAATCGCGCCCGCATGAGCAGAATGCAACCGTTCTGATCGATTCCCTCCGGTCGACGATCCAGGCCCTCAGAACGAGTGCCCTCTCGACGACGCGTCAATCGCCGTACACGAACGCCGACTGTGCTAAAGACGTGGTTGCAGCGACTGGCTGCTTTCGGAGTACTTCAATATCGCCGAGTGCCATTTCCAGAGAAAAACACTGCCGTGCTGCGGCCAGAGCGATAATGACTTTGCACTGCTGACGCAATTCCGCAACCACGCCTTCTACGCCCTCGAATATCCCGTTGCGAACGCGCACCTTCTGGCCCACCGTGACATAAGGGTGCGGGCGCAACAGTAGCCCGCCGGCTAGCCCTTGCCGAATTCTTTCCATTTCTTCGCAGCTAACCAGGCTCCGTTGATCGTCACCGAGGCAACGAACGACGCCGGAGATGCTGATGACTTTGATCCTCGATTCGGACGAGAATCGGGCGAAGACGTAGCCAGTAAACAGCGGGCGCTCCGTCAAGGCGATCCTGTCCGTCCACTTCACTCGCTCGCTATAAAGTGGCAGGTAATGCTCCACCGAACGAACGTTGAGATGTTGCGCAACTCTTTTTTCGTAGTTTGAACGGACGTGTAGAACGTGCCAGGGCGTTTGTTCCGCCTCCAGCAAGATGGCGTTTGTGGCCTCTGGGAAAGTGACACGGTCCTGAACGCAGACTTCATTCTGAGATGGCATTGGGGAAAATGAACTCCAATTAAGGTGATCGGGCAACTAGCGAAATCTAACCGCAAATCCTGGCGCTGATCAGTACGTGAGCTTCTACTCCCGAACTGTCTGATCGATTTCAAGGAACCGATTCTTGTGGCGCCAAAAAGGGCAGGTGTTCTGCGCGTGGAATGTTCTTACCATCTTCACCTGACAATAGGACTACATTGCAAGGAGAATGTTCCGCTTCGAGTGTGGAAAAAGGGGGCTGGAAATCTCGCCCATTTCGAAAGGTCGCAGGATTGCCCCAGTCTATTCAAAGAGATGACCGGCGGAATTACGATTTCGACCGTGGTTTATCGGGCCCAAGCATCAAACTGATTTGAAATACCACGGAAGTAATCTGTGCGGATCGTTCTTCGACGATCAGCTTCGGGAGCGGAGTTCTGTGCCGGGTTCGGGCAGGAGGAGCTCGCTCGTATGTCAATTGTCTTACGTTTCGGGTTTTGGCCTAGAAATCCACAAAGTAGAGTCGTTAAAAGTGGTTCATCCTCGCGAAAGTTGTACGTGAAGTTAGTCCCAATAGAGCTACAATTCAATCCAATATGATCCCCGAATCTCGGGAATTGGCGCGGCCCTCGCTTAGTTTCCGAACAACGTGCAAAGTCAGGACCAGCAAACAAATGATTCAACCGGAGATGCCCATCGTGTCGTGTGCAAATCGTCCTTCCTTGCGGTGGTTGTTCACTTTCGTGCTGGTCGCGCTCGCGGCCGCTGCTGTTCCTGCGTTCGCGCAAGAGAAAAAAGGGGAACCCTCGCATTCCCAGGGTTATGTCGAAGACTGGAGCAGCCATCACGTGGTGTTCTCCAATCCCGGCACCGAGCAGG
>CAYOVE010000013.1:0-34499 GCA_964407295.1 uncultured Occallatibacter sp. | reverse complement strand
ATTTCAGCGGGCTTTGCTTTTGGCCAGGAATCGCTCTGCCGCTCACGGGCCGGAATTCGCGCAATCCATTGACCTGCCACCATTTAGCAACTCATGGGGTTTGAAGTCATTCTCCAGAGCCCTTCATTTGACGCTCGAGTGCTCCCACGTCTCGCTACGGGTAAATTGCCCACAGATTCCAACTGTCGATTTCGTCAAATCTGCACTCGGCCCGTATCTGCACAAAAATCGTGATCTCTACGATCGGGGTTTTCTCATTCAGTACGGGATGTTACGCGGCAGCGCGAGCGCTCCGAAACGCCCAAAGATATGCGGATTCATTCGAGCAATCTCCCATCGAATCAATTACGTACTTCTGCCGCACTGCGCCGTAACAAGCTCGTACAAGATTAACCTTGCGTGCCATTCAGGCTACGCGTAGGGTGGCGAAGTCTTCAGCCGTACGACCAAACTGAGCGATAGAATCGGCGCTTCGATCGATCAGCCACGGGCCAGAGAAGGGCGGAGGGCGCCCCTGGACCTCGATGGCCTCTTGTTTTCAGCGGGCGGAGAGGACAGTCAGATCAACGAAAGGCGTTGCGAGACTTTTCCTTTAACATGCGAAATACTTACCTGGCTCTTTTCGTGTTTTGTTTAAGCGCTTCAGGGCAAGCGGTCAACCCAACCGGGATCACCATGGAGCGTGAGCTGGACGGAATGAACTTGCGCATGCCCTCCGGCGAGCTGCGGATCGAAGTCCTTGGCGAAAGCGTAGTTCGCGTAGCCTTTTCGGCGTCTCCTGGCTTCTTCAGCCGCACTTCGATCGCCCGCGTACCTTTGCCGCCGGAGCACGCGCCTTTCCAGATTGTGGAGTCGAAGACCAGCTACACGCTGGTGACCGATCAATTGCGGGTCAGTGTCGATCGGGAGAGCGGCGCGGTTTCGTTTGCGGATGGCGCGGGCAGTTTGCTGCTTGCAGAATCGCCGGAGGGACGAAAACTTGAGCCGGCCACGGTGCAGGGTGAAAAGACCTTCCATATTCAACAGAAGTGGGAGGCGGGAGACAGCGAATCGCTCTACGGCCTGGGCCAGATGCAATTAGGCACCGTCGATATCAAGGGCTACGACCTGGATCTGTGGCAGCACAATACCAACGTCGTGGTGCCGTTTCTGGTGTCCTCAAAGGGCTACGGCATCTTCTGGGACAACACGTCGTTCACGCGTTTCGGCGATCTGCGGCCGTTCACGGCGATTCCGGCGGCCGATCTTGTCGATGCGGAGGGTAAGCCGGGCGGGTTGACCCTGTCTGCGATCGACGGTGAAGCGGCGCCAAGCCAGACTGCGGATATTTCGCTGCATCTGCCTGCCGGGACCGATGGCTGTGGCGGCGCACGCTGCCCGCACCTGCAAAGGGAGTCATGGACCGGCTCGGTCCTTGCACCGGCGACGGGCGAATACCAGTTCCGCGCGTATTCGAATGGCGGCGTCAAGGTCTGGCTCGACGGCAAACTGGTGATGGACCACTGGAGGCAGAATTGGCTCACCGCGAACGATCAGATTCGCGTGCATCTCGAGGCCGGGCATCGCTATCCAATCCGGATTGAAAACGATCCGGAGCAGCAGAGCACGCTTGAATTCGAGTGGAAGACGCCGCCGCCCGACGACAAAACTTCGCTATGGTCTGAAGTCGGCGACGGCATCGACTACGACTTTGTTTACGGACCATCCATCGACAAGGTCATTGCCGGCTATCGAATGCTGACGGGCAAGGCGACGATGCTGCCGAACTGGGTTTTCGGGCTGTGGCAATCGCGGCAGCGCTATGAGACCGCGCAGGAGTCGCTCGACGTGGTGGAGCAGTTCCGTCAGCGCAAGATTCCCCTCGACAACATCGTGCAGGACTGGCAGTATTGGCGGCCCGACGCATGGGGCTCGCATGCGTTCGATCCAACGCGTTTTCCGGACCCGGATGCATGGATCAAGGCGATTCATGCCGAGCACGCGCACGTGATGATCTCGGTTTGGGGAAAATTCAATCCAAATACCGAAAACGCGAAAGAGATGCTGGCCCATGGCTATCTGTACATGCCCAACCTTGAGGAACACGACAAGGACTGGATCGGCCAGCCCTATACGTTTTACGACGCGTTCAATCCCGGCGCGCGGAAACTGTTCTGGTCCCAGATCGACTCGCACCTTTTCTCGAAGGGCATCGATGCGTGGTGGATGGATGCGACCGAGCCCGATCTACAGGCCTCGCCGCCTTCACTCGACGGTCAACGCACGCACATGAACCCGACGTACCTCGGCACGGGTTCACGGATGCTGAACGGCTACGCTCTTGAAAACAGTGAAGGAGTTTACACCGGGCAGCGCGAAGCCGCGCCCGATCAGCGTGTCTTCATCCTGACGCGATCGGGGTTCGCGGGTATTCAGCGCTACTCCACTGCGATCTGGTCTGGAGACACCACTTCTACCTGGACTGCGATGGCCAAGCAGATTGCGGCAGGTTTGGGCGCGAGCATTTCAGGACTGCCCTACTGGACCATGGACACCGGCGGCTACACGATGCAAAGGAAGTTTGAGCACGAGCCAATGACCGCGGCCAACCAGGAGGAGTGGCGCGAGCTGAATGCGCGCTGGTTCGAGTTTTCGACGTTCACGCCGCTGCTGCGCGTGCACGGCGAGTTGCGCCACCGCGAAATGTGGACCCTCGGTGAGGGTTCGCCGGCCTTCGCCGCGGAGCTGAAATTCGATCGCCTGCGCTACGCCTTGTTTCCTTACATCTACTCGATGGCCGGCTGGACCACGCAGCGGGATTACACGATGCTGCGCGCGCTGGTGATGGACTTTCCGGAAGATCACACCGCGCGCGAACTGAACGACGAATATATGTTCGGGCCGGCGCTTCTGGTCGCACCGATTACGCAGTACCAGGAGCGCAGCCGTCCCGTGTATCTCCCGAGCGGCGTGCAATGGTTCGACTACTGGAGCGGACGGCCTGCCGGTTCGGGCAACATCGTTGCCGCTGCGCCTTACGATGCGATTCCGGTTTATGTGCGCGCGGGGTCGATCATTCCCTACCAACCGGACATGCAGTACATCGGCGAGAAGCCCGCTGATCCTATTACGCTCTGCGTCTATGCGGGAGCCGACGGCCGGTTCACGCTCTATGAGGATCAAGGCACCACATTCGATTACGAGAAGGGAGCATTTTCCGAGATCCCGATGCAGTGGGACGATCGCGGCCACACACTCACTATCGGCGAGCGGAGCGGCGCGTTCCCGGGTATGTTGCCGCAGCGCACCTTCCGCGTGGTTCTGGTATCGGGAACCCATCCAGCAGGTTTTCCGTTCACAGTGACCGCAGCCAGAAACGTGGAATACAAAGGGGCGGCGGTTCGGATCGAGCTCGAATAGGATCCCCGATGAGCTTGTCTAAAGTTTCACGCCAGCAAAAAAAGCCTGCGGCCGAGCGATCCCAAATCTTCGCTCTGCTGATTCTGTTCTGCGCGGCGTCCGTCCCGGCGCAGTCTCATCGGCAAGAGCCTTATTCGTGGAAGAACGTGGAGATTTCCGGCGCGGGCTTTGTCGACGGCGTGGTTTTTCATCCGAGCGTTCCGAATGTTCGCTATGCGCGCACCGATATGGGAGGCGCTTACCGATGGGATGCTGCCGCGGATCGTTGGCGGCCGATTCTGGATTGGGTTTCACATAAGGATGTGAACCTGATGGGAGTTGAATCGATTGCCCTTGACCCTTCGGATGCCAATCGGGTCTACCTTGCGTGCGGCACCTACACGGCGGCCGACGCCCCCAATGGCGCCATCCTCCGGTCCGACGATCGCGGCCGGTCCTTCGCCCGGACAGACTTGCCCTTCAAGCTCGGAGGCAATGAAGATGGGCGCGGAAACGGAGAGCGACTGGCTGTCGATCCTCGCGCCGGACGTGTTCTTTACCTGGGAACGCGTCACGATGGACTGTGGCGATCGGTAGACCGCGGCGTAACCTGGTCGCGCGTGGATAGCTTTCCCGATATTTCGGAAGCGGAAGTGGCGGCAACGGAGCCCCCAGAGAGCGAAACGCCTGCGAAGTATTGGCGCCGGAGACAGGCGCGCGGCGACGGTATTGTGTTCGTCAAGTTCGGCGCGCCTGCCGAGCATGCCGGATCACCATCGCTGACGATCTATGTGGGGGTCTCACTGATGGGCCGACCCAACCTCTTCGTCTCGATCGATGGGGGAGCAAGCTGGCGCGCGATTCCCGGGGAACCGGCCGCATACCGGCCGACCCGCGCGGCATTGTCGAGCGACGGATTTCTTTACGTGGCTTACGGTTCGGCCCCTGGCCCATCCCGCATGACAAATGGCGGACTTTGGAAGCTTGATCTTCGGAGCGGCACATGGACAGATATCACCCCGGAACACCCCAGTCCGGGGAGCTGGGAATTCGGATACGCCGCTGTCGCTGTCGATTCACTGCATCCGCGCTGGCTGATCGCGAGCACTTTTGGCCGACCGGGCGGCGACGACATCTTTCGCTCCATCGATGGCGGCGCGAGCTGGAAGGCCATCTTCACAAGCGGCGGCGGAGTCTTCGATTACCGATCGGCTCCGTATACGAAAGCGACTCCGATTCACTGGCTCTTCGATATTGAGATCGATCCAACCCACTCGAATCATGCCATCTTTACCACGGGCTACGGCGGATGGGAGACGTTCGATTTGACCGCCGCGGACAAGGGACTTCTTACTCACTGGAGGATTCTTGCGCGAGGCATCGAAGAGAGCGTAGCGCTGGATCTGGTGAGCCCGGCGGATGGCGCGCACCTGGTCAGCGCCATCGGAGATTACGGCGGTTTTGTTCACTGGGATTTGGATGAGGCGCCGCCGTCGGGATCCTCTGCGCCTCCTCGAATGAGCAACACGACAGGAGTGGCCGCGGCGACGGAGCGGCCCGCCATTCTGGTGAGGGTTGGCGTAAGTGCCGCACGCAAAGCGGGAGACGGGCTTGGATACTCGCTGGATGGCGGGCGAACCTGGCAGCCGAGCGCCACCGCGCCGGCACCCAATAGTCATGCCGGATCGATTGCCGTCGGCGCCGACGGCGGCACGTGGATCTGGACTCCGGAGCGCGAAGCTGCCTCCGTGACCCGAGACCGCGGAGCCACGTGGACGACCGCACAGGGGCTTCCCGCGGGAATTCGCGTCATCGCCGATCCCATTCTTCCGCGCCTGTTCTATGCCGTCGCACTCAGCGCCGGCCTGCTCTATCGCAGCAGCGATGGAGGCGCGACCTTCACATCTGAGACCTTCGCGCTTCCCGGCGATCCGGCGACGCCCGAGAAACCTTCACGGGGTGACATGCGCGGCGGTCAGGACAAAATTTATCCCGCGCCGGGACGGAGCGGCGATCTCTGGCTGGCTGCATTTGACGGTTTATACCATCTGGCATCTCCGGCGCCAGGAGGTCGAATCTCATTCGTCCGGATGCCTGGCATCGAGGAGATCGAGGCTTTCGGATTCGGAAAGGCCGCTCCGCACCGCAGCTATCCGGCGATTTATCTTGCCGGGACCGTGAACGGCGAGAGCGGCGTTTTTCGATCGCTCGACCAGGCAAAGTCCTGGACGAGGATCAATGACGACCGACACCAATGGGGATTGGTCCTGCAGATAACCGGCGATCCCAGAGTGTACGGTCGGGTTTATATAGGTACTCATGGTCGCGGCATTCTCTACGGCGATCCAGTAAAACGGTGAAGGCCAGGGCAACCTGGGGAATTTGTGGAGTTCATGCGAAGCCCCGGAGCGAGATCCATCGTGGGACGAAACGCGCGGATGAGAATGGGGTCATGACTCAGCTTCGTTGGTTGGTGAAGGAGGAACGTTCGATGTTGTTTGCAAGAGTCTTGCGAAAGACTGAACTACGATGCGCGCGCTCTCTTTTTGTAACGCTGGGCTGTGCCGGCATCGCCTGGGGGCAGGGAGTCCGGGTCAATGTGCAACTTGACCAGAGCGTCAACGTACTAAGCCCGATTTCCGTGAGCCTGCCCGCTGTGATGTCGGACGCCGCTGCATTCAAGCCTGACGCTGCACCGTATACCCGTCTGGCTGGAGCGAATGCCATCGTTTATCCGGGCAGTCCGGGAGTGGCCGATCTCTATCACTGGTCTACGAACACGCTCACGAAATATGCCGGCAGCAATCCTCCGTACATCGGACCCGACGCAAACTTCGGCAACTTTGCAAAAAACCTCGATAAGTACGGGACCGCGCTCTTGGTGGTGAATTATGGCGCCAGCCTGAATGGCACAGGCGGAGGCGATATCGGCGAGGCCGCGGCATGGGTGGCCTACGCGAACGGCGATCCGGCCGACACCCGGCCGATCCCAAAAGAGAAGGAGGGGAACGATTGGCACACGGTCGGCTTCTGGGCGACGATTCGCAGCCAGGCTCCGATCGAGACCGATGACGGATTCAACTTTTTGCGCATCGCGCATCCGCGGCCCTTCGGCATAGCATTTTGGCAGATCGGCGACCATGTATACAACAACGGATTCTATGGAGAAAAACACAGCGGCGAGCCGGACCTGCACGGACCCGCGCCTGCCAAAGCAAACGACTTTGGGAAACTCGAAAAGAATCCCAACCTGAGTCCCGGTTCTTACGGAGCGAGAGTGGTGGACTTTGCGCGCGCGATGAAGAGCGTTGACCCGGACATCAAGGTGGGCGCCGCGCTGGCGCTGGTGAGCGGCGGCCCCTCAGACAGCGAGTGGGGCGCGAATTCAGACTGGGGGGCAACGATCTGGGCGAGAGACTGGGACGATAAAGTGCTCCAGGCGGGTTGCGGGTCTATGGATTTTGTGACGCTGGACTGGCAGATGGGCCCGATGCTTCCACCGGACTGGAAGACGCTGGATGAAGAATCGCTGTTTAAAAGTACGCGGCCGACCATGGCCAGCATTTTGAGCTGGCTGGTAAGCGCCTACAAAAACGATTGTCCAGCAGGCCGCCTCTTGCCGATCGCATTCTCGCCGGCCGGGATTGCGCCGTGGCCTCATGTGGAGCACCCTGTAGCGACAACGCTATGGGTGGCCGATACCTATGCGATCCTGGCCGAAACCGGAGCCGCGACCGTGAGCTGGTACGAGATGCACGGGAACTCCATGCTGTCGAACGACAACAAGAGCTTCGGTCCGGCGTTCATGGGCCTGGAGATGCTGCACATCGTGGCGCACAATCCCGGCGATATTTTTGTGCACACCGACTCCGATAGTCCGACTGTTGCGGCACATGCTACGCGACGGCGCGACGGCGTGGTGGGCATCATGCTCATCAACGAAGACCCGAAACACGCCGAGACGGTCACTGTGACGGTGAGCGGCGGCCCGATAGGAAGCAAAGGCAAGCGCCTGGACTACGGGCTGGAACAGCAAAAGGCCGGAGCGCCGCTGGCGCAATCGGAGATCACAGGGCTGGGCGCCAAGTTCACAGTTTCAATCCCTGCATATACGGTGACGGATATTCTGATTCCACCGGCAAGTTGACGAAAATTGCGATCCCTGGAGGGAACGAGGTGGTGGAGCTCGAAACGCGTGGATGGCTGAACCGATTTGCCAGGCGCCGGATATTGCAATTCCGTGTAGCCGTGCTCTTGTGGGCGTTCGTCGCAGTTTCGACAGCGCTTCAATCGGCGGCACAAACCGGCGCGGCCGGGACTGACGCCGCACCGCGCCCGGCAGAGACGGAGAGCACCGGCACTGCATCGCAACCGCAAGGCCAGAGCCCGGGATTCACTTTGCATCAAACCGTTCGCCGCGTGGTTGTCGATGTGGTGGTGACAGACAACCAGGGACATCCGGTTCTGGATTTGCAGCCGTCGGACTTTCATTTGTCTGAGGACGGCAAAGCGCAGGACCTTCGGCAGTTTGAAGAGCGCACGCCGGAGAGCTTCGCGACCGAGCTCCCTCCGCTGCCGCCGCTGCCCGCGCACACTTTTATGAATCTGCCCGCGACCGCGGACCATGGGCCGGCGACGGTGATTCTTTACGACCTGCTGAACACTCCGCTGGATGCGCAGGCGTACGCTCATCAGGCGATGATGAAGTTTCTCAGCTCCAATGAGGGTCGGAGACAGACGGCAATTTTCGTATTGAGTGACCGGCTGCATCTCCTGAAGGGATTTTCTGACAATCAAGAGGAGCTTTTGCAGGCTGTCAATGGGCCGGATGCAGGCCGGCACTCGTCGGCGCTCCTGGAAGGCGCGAGCGAGACCGGCCAGGCCACCCAGCTGGCGGGCGAGATGGCGCCGAGCCAGGGCGGTGCGGCGAATGGCGTCCCGGGGGGAGGCAATGGCGCGAATTCAGGAAAGGGATCGATTGAGAATACAGATCCCGGCGGATCCGCCGCGGCGCCGGTAAACATGGCGACCGCACTGGCGCACATGGAGTCACTGGAAGCGAGCGCATTGCTGGACATGCGCGTGGACACGACACTGGAAGCCCTGACCGAGATCGCGCGCTTCCTGGCTGGAGTTCCCGGACGAAAGAACCTGCTGTGGCTCTCAGGTTCGTTTCCGGTGAGCGTAGCTCCCGATCCGAGCGAGAGTTTTGGCAGCCAGGACGCCATGCGCAATTACAGCGAGCAGATGCAGGAAACGAGCGACCTGCTGAACAGGAGCCAGGTCGCGGTTTATCCGGTGGACGTACGCGGGCTCAAGGTGAATCCGATGTTCGATGCGTCCTCTTCGCGCTCAATGGGTTCAGGCAGCGCGGGGGCGCAGGCGAGCCTGAAAGCTGTTCAGGATTTCAACAGCCAGCAAAGCAGCGAACACAGCGCAATGGATCTGATTGGGGATGAGACAGGCGGACGCGCGTTCTACAACACCAACGGTCTGGAAGGCGCACTGCACGCCGCCGTGACGGATGGGAGCAACTATTATTCGCTGACCTATGCGCCGACCAATCCGCACTTCGATGGCGGCGTGCGCCGGATCAAGGTGACGGTGGACCGGAGCGGTTGTCATCTGGCATACCGGCGCACCTACTTTGCCGACGACCTCGCAACGAGCGCGAAGAATGCGCCGGATCTGGTGTCTGCCGATCCAGCGCAGACTTCACTGGCAGCCGCGATGCAGGCGGGAACGCCACCTTCGCACGAGCTGGTTTTTGCGGCGCAGGTGGACGCGTACGGAAGTCCCGCCGCGGCAACGCCGGGGCAAATGCAGTCGCTGCTGCCCTACCTGAAGCAGGCGGCCGCGATCAACCACGCCAAGTTCGTTGCCCCGCAAAGCCCGATCCAACTCCAAACCTACGTAGTGCATTACGCGGTGCTGGGGCGCGAGCTCGACCTGGATGCGGACAGCGACGAAGTGGCACGTCCACGGCTGTCCTTTGCGATCATCGCGTTCGATAAGGACGGCATCCCACTCAGCGGAATTCAGACCAAAATCGACGATTCGATTCCGGTGGCGCACGTGGACGCAGTGGAGAGGGAAGGGTACCGGGCGATGCAGGCAGTGTTCGTTCCGGTTGAGGCGGCAATGTTGCGGATCGCGGTGGAAGACAGAAAGACGAATCGGATCGGGACGATGGAAGTGAACTTGCCGCTTGCGCCCGCGCAGGCTGCGGCGAGCCACTCAGGACCTTGAAGAGTGCGGATGCGGAGGCGGCGCGGCCGTTCTACTGCGATTCGTCGAGAACTTCAATGCCCGAGACGGTGGCGTTGTTCACAATGGGTTCGAAGGTAATGTTGAGCTTGCCTTGCGCCGTGGGCTTCAAATGGTAAAAGGTCTTGGTCAGGGCGCGGAGACTGCCCGCTTCTTTATAAATATCGAAGTTATCGAGCAGCGTATTGCCATTACACAAGACGCGAAACACGCGGCTTCCCACCCCTCCGACGCCGGAGGCGTTGGGCCCGAAGTAAAATTCGGCGAAGTGCAGGACCAGCGTGTAGTTGTCGCGTGTGTCGACGGGAATGGTGTAGGTAAAATGCCCGTAGCGCTCGGCAGAAAACAAATCGGTATCGGCCGTTGCTGAAATTTGGGTGCGAGTCGTCGACGTATAACCGTTCAAGTAGTAGTCATCGGGATGCCAAAACTGACCGCTGTGGTCGGTAAAGGATCTGGGCTGCGTAACCAGGCGGATGGGAAGCTGGCGGTTCGGCGTTCCGGGCAGAATCTCGAGCGCATTCAGCGCGGCAGCGCCACGCTCGCTGGCGAAGCCGACGTGCAGGACACCGTCGCTTCCGGGACTGACATCGCGAAAGATGCGCTCGTCAGCGATATTTGCCCCCAAAGCGTCCGCGTTCACGTCAAATCCCGAAAGGATTGACTTGCCGTTGACCCTAACGGAAAATGTGGAGGGTTCAACGGGCTCCAGCTCCGGGGAGACGAAGTAGAGATGCAGTTCATACACGCCGGGGCGAAGCGGAATATCGTACGAGAAATCGCCATTGCGCCAATGCTCGAATAGCATTTGATCGCTGGTCCGTCCCACGAATCCCGCAGGTCGATCCCACCTTCCGCCAAAATGAGAATAGGTGTCGGGCTGCCAGGTCTCTCCCGCGCTGTCGATCTGCGGTTTCCCATCGTAGCCGGCAATAATCCGCAGTGGCGTCTCTGCATAGGAAGGCAAAATGAGAGGAGCGGCCGGAGGCTGATGCTGCACGTTGGGAGTCTCGGTGGCGACGCTACTCTTCTTTCCACCTATGCGTGCCCTTTGAACCTCGTACGCACTGGCAACAATGAGGGCTAACGCCAGGATCGCAGCTCCGTAATACCACCACGGTACGCCGGACCGCGCCGGCGCGGACGCGATCTCAACCTCAGGGGCCGCCGAGGCGAGAGCGCTGCGAGTGAAAACCGGGACGTAACTTCCGGACGGGATTGAGAGTTGGACGGGATGATCTTTGCCTTCGCCCTCGTAGTAGTCCTTCAGCCGCTTTCGCAGGCGGTGGGCCTCCACCCGCACAATCGCATCCTCACCCGCGTTGAACGTTGTCTTCGAGCGGCCAAATACCTCGGTTGCGATGCCGTATTCGTGGAGTTTCTCTGTCTCGCCTTGAAAATAACTCTCACCGATATACGTGAGGAGCCGCTGCAGCCGCGCAGAACTTCCCAGGGCTGCGGCCACTGCATTCAATTCCCGGCGCTCATCTTCCGCCGCCCCGGACAGGGGTTTCTGTGGATTGATTTGAGTGCTGCTCGACAACGACGGTCCCCCGGTGAGCTTCGATGATAGCGCTGTGAGTACGTGCATGCAACATGGCCCGAAGGCCCATCCGGCACTTAGGGGTTATCTCTTGACAATTCAGGCTGGTACGCCCCATGTAACGGTTCCTGCGGGGGACGGTACACAATCGTACAGGTTTAACCTTTACAAGCCTCGCGCAGGCGTTCGATGCTTCTCCCGGTTTTGGAATGGGGTTGGCTCGCTCTCTTAATGGCGACCAGGAAATCCGGAACCCGTTGCCGGGACGCCGGTTCTCTGAAGAGTTTTGGAGGCGTATCTTGTCACAATCTACGAAGTTCACTCTCCAGGCGCGTTTAGCGCAATCAATGAAAAGGTTTTCCACAGGAATTCTGGGGATTGCCGTCCTGATCCTCTTTGCCGCTTCGAGCCATGCGCAGGCCACTGCGGCGATCTCCGGCACGGTGCGCGATTCTACGGATGCCTTGGTGCCGAGCGCCAAAATCGTTGTCACTAATGAAGCCAGCAAGGCGCAGTGGCGAGTGACGAGCAATGGCGAAGGATTCTTCAGCTTTAACGCGATTCCACCGGCGACCTACAGCCTAACCATCAGCAGCCCGGGCTTTGAGACCTGGACGGTTACCGGCATTGTCGTTCATCCGGGGGACAGTCTTTCCGTGCCCAGGATCGCGCTGAAGATCGGCAGGATTGAAGCGTCGATCGTGGTCAACGCGGAGTCCGCGGGCGTCAGCCGGGACTCCGGGGAACACAGCACGTTGATTACCGCCGGCGATATCACGCGGCTCTCGACCATCGGCCGCGATGTGGCGGAGCTGGTTAGCATTTTGCCTGGTTTCACCATCAACTCGGGAACCGATATGCAGAACGAGGGGGCGGGCGGACTATACGGCTACCAGACGATGGGCTTCGGTCACGCGCAGATGGGATCGTTTGGCGCGAACGGGGCAGCGCCGCAGCAGGGACTTGTAAACGTGACTGCCGACGGCGCCAACGTCATCGATCCCGGCGACATGGGCGGTCAGGTTTCGAACGTGAATATGGACCAGGTGCAGGAAGTCAAAGTTGAAACCGCAGACTTTGGCGCCGATCAATCGAAAGGACCCATCGTAGTGGATGCGGTGGGCAAGTCAGGCAGCGCGCAGTTCCATGGCGGCCTTTATACGTACTTCAAGAACGACGCCATGAACTCCAACGACTGGCTTTCAAAGTACTACGGCACCAAGCGGCCTTCATTTCGATATTTCTTTCCAGGCGCCACGTTGGGCGGGCCGGTGCTGATTCCCCACACTAACTTCAACCATAAAAAGAATCTGGTTTTCTGGGTGGGGTTTGAATACTACGGCCAGGAAGACCCCAATTCGCTGGCGACATCGTTCATTCCGAGCGCCGCGATGCTTGGCGGCGACCTGAGCTCGACGACTCTGGCCAAAGCACTGAACGTCTCGGAACCCGATCTTGTAGCCAACTGTCCGAACGACTACACGCAGTCGCCCACCTACGACCAGATCGGCGGCGACTGCTGGTCTCCGAGCGGGTCAACGGACCAAACCGGAGCGACGGTCAGCAACGGCCAGGTGTTGCACATCGATCCGGCCACGCAAGCCATCTCCAGCCTTTGGCCGGCGGCCAACCGTACACCCCAGCCGCTGTATTCAACCGGCGGTACAACACTGCTCGCGGCAAGCGACGGCGTGAACTACGTGAAGAACGTGCAGGAGACGGACAACGGCCTGCAGTTGCACACCCGTGTGGACGAGAACATCTCGGATTCTTTGAAGTTCTATGTGATCTACAACCTGGAGTTGGTCAACAGCGAATCGCCGATGAACAACATCTACTACAACCCCGGCGGGACGGTGCCTTATCCGACTCCGCTTTACAACCACGGGCGCGCCAGCTATTTGACGCTTGACCTGACCAAGAGCGTGGGCTCTTCGCTTACCAACGAACTGCTGCTCTCGGGGGTCTACTACCCGCAGCCGGCGCAGTTTGGCGACCCCTCGAAAGTGCAGACAACTGGCACCGCGTGGGCGGCGGCCGGATACACCGGGGGACACCTCGGCTTGCAGGAGTCGCAGTTGCCGGAGGTCATCACCTATGAAGGGACGGGAATTCCGAGCTTTGCCTTTGGCTACGTTCCCCCTCCGCCGAACTCGCAATTCCTGAGGAAATTCAACTGGGCGGTTTCAGACAACCTGACCAAGGTCTACAAGACGCACACCATCAAAACCGGCTACTACATGGATCAGACGGGAAACAACAACGTGACGCTGGGGAGCCAGGAGAACGGCAACATGAGCTTCATGCGCTGGGACAGTTGCTATCCCGACCAGCCCCCGCCGAGCGCGACATACACGCCGGTCCAGCCAACAACCAACGCCAACCTGGGTAATACGGTGGGCAACTTCCTGATTGGCTGCCCGCTTGGGTACTCGCAGGCCAACGGCGATCCGATTCAGAACTCGCGGTTCAAGACTTTCGAGGGCTACGTCACCGACGAGTGGAAGGTGAATTCCAAACTGACGCTGACGCTGGGAATCAGACTGTCGCACCTGGAACCGTGGACAGATCCGCACGGCATCGGCATGGCGGTGTGGAACCCGTCGGCGCTGACCCAGCACGAGCTTTACAGCGACACAGCATCGAACACCACCTGGCCGGGCATCTTCTGGCATAAACGGAACCCTGAGGTTCCGGTGGCCGGCGTGCCGACCAGGGCGCTGTTCTACGCGCCGCGTTTCGGCGTGGCATACGACCTTTTCGGCAACGGCAAGACGGTCTTTCGCGGTGGATGGGGAATGTACTATTCGCACGATTCCGCCGGCATTGCCGGAGGGCTCGGCACTGGCATCGGGTTGCAGACCTACAGCAATCCGAGCAACATCACCTGCACATTCGGTCAGCTCTTCACGAACAATTTCACGCCGTGCGGCTATTTTTCGACCAACCCGAACACTATTTCGCCCTTCACCGTCACCGCGATGGACCCGAAGGACAACCGCATGCCCCTTACTTACAACTACAATTTCACGATCGACCAGCAGGGACCGTGGAAGACAGACTTTGAGATCGCCTATGTGGGGAACCAGAGCGTCGACCTGGCAACGCTGGGCAATCTGCAGAACCAGAACGTAATCCCGCTGGGCACGGAGTTCGGACCCGATCCGGTCATCGGTCAGCCGCAGTCGGGCGAGACGCAATTCCCCAACAACATTTCCAACCAGTCGGACTACCGCCCGTATCCGAACTATCAGCAGGTGAATGTTCCCAACCATATCGGCTGGGCCAACTACAACGCGCTTCAGGCGGAGTGGAACCGGAAGAGCGGATCGTTTGTGTACGGCGCCAACTACACCTGGTCGAGGGCCATGGGCGTGCGCGGCAACTATGACACGGGCTCGATCGGCGACCCAGTGAATCCGCATCACGACTACGGGATTGTCTCCTTCGATCGGCCGCAGGCACTGAACCTGTCTTACTCCTACCAGGAAGGGATAAAGTACCGCGGCAACCGAATTCTTGGCCAGGCAATCAACGGGTGGGAGGTTTCAGGAGTCACATCGATCACCAGCGGGCCAGACCTTTCGGTACTGAACGGGAGCACCAACTACGGCATGGGCGGCGGCGTGAGCTACACCGTGGGAACGACAAGCATCAGCGTCCCCATCAACGCAGCTGACTGGCTGGGCACAAACGATTACACGGTCCAGCCGGTTGTAAAGTGCAACCTGCGCTCGAACTTGAAGAAAGATCAATTCGTCAATGGCAGTTGCCTTGGCCTGCCGCAGCAGGGCTTCCAGGGATGGTGGAACCTGCCCGATGTGCACGGTCCCTCGTACTTGAAGTCGGACCTCTCGATTTACAAGGACTTCAAGATCTCCGAGGGACAGACGCTCCAGTTCCGAGGTTCGGGATTCAACTTCCTGAACCACCCGCTGACCTCGTTCAACGGCAGCAACCTCAATACCATGAGCTTGACGGTTGGAGACTGCACGACCTGCAAGTACACGTCGCTCAGCGATGCGTTTGCGAATGCGAGCGTAACGAACGCACCCACTTTTGGGTCGACGGCATACAAAAACGGCGTGCGCATCTTGGAGCTCGCTATCAAGTACGACTTCTAGGAACGGCACGGAAGGCAGCGCCGACGCGCGGCCCCTGGCCCGCGATGCGGTTGGGATGCGGCAAAACGGTCAATGCCGGACGGCGAAATGGAATTCAGCAAGAGGCGGCGCAGAGCCGCACTTTGGAGGCTTGAGATGTTGAGGGAAGACTGGATGAAAAATCGGACAGAGTGGGCGGTTCGGCTCATCGTGCTGGCAATATTGTGCTGGGCATCGCCGTCTGCAATGGCGCAGGCAAGCTCCTATGTGCCGCCGGTGATCGCCACGTCCTCAGTGGCAGTCTCCGCGACTGGTTTGCCGGGCAGCCTGGGCAATGTGGCTTTAGATTCCTGCGGAGACATTTATACGATCAATGCGGGCAGCGGCCAGGTGGTCGAGATTCCGTTCGGCGGCGGAGCGGCGACTACCGTTCTAGGATCGAACAGCTACGGAAGCATGTCACTCGCCATTGACGCAGCCAAAGCCAACCTGTTTGTCATGCAGGGTTATTCCGGCTCGGTTACCCAGATTCCCATCTCGGCTTGCGTACCGAATCCCTCTGCGAAAGCGAGCGTTGGAATTGGAAACCTGGGCGCGATCAGCTATTACTGGGGCGGATCGGCCGTGGCCACGGATCCATCCGGAAATTTGTTCATCGCCACCAATGGCGCGTGCTGCGCTGCGAGTGACGAACTGCTCGAGCAGTATGCGGCGAATAAATATCAGGCCGGAAGCACCTTGCTTGCTTCGCTGAGCAATCCAATTACATCGATGGCGGCCGACGCGAGCGGCGACATTTTCTTTGCCTCCGGCGGAGCGCTCTACGAGCTTGCGGTGACCACGCCGGCGACGTCCAGCGCGGCCGCCGTTTACAGCGCCACTCCCGTGCAGATCGGGAGCGGCTTCGTAAGCGTGGTTGGAGTTTCGTTTGACGCAGCGGGAGACCTCTATGTGGCCGATCAGGGAACGGGCGGATACTACGCCAGCAACGGCTATTATCCGGAGCTCTATTTGTCGTCGATCCTGTATGTGATTCCCAATGAAAAATCGGGATTGAATCCGGCGGATCGATATATTGTGGTCCAAGGCTCAGGCCCGGCGAACCCGCTCACCTTTGCGAGCGCGGTCGCAGTTGCTCCGGCGGGCAACTTATTCTTCGCTGACGGCGGAGCTGACAACTCCGTTTACGATCTGACGCAGGGAAGCGGGAGCTTTGGGGCCGTGGCGCTGGCCAGCAATGGCGCCGCGACTGTGAATGTGACGTTCAACGCAGCGGAGACGACGGGCGCCATTCAGTTCGCGCCGAGTAGCACGATCACCAGCACAGGCGGCACCTGTGCTGCCAACACAGCCTACACAGCGGGCACCACTTGCACCATTACCGCGCGGTTCACTCCCGCAACGCCGGGAACGGCCACGGGAGGCTTTGCGATCGCCGGGTCAGGCGGAACCACTCTGGCAACGGTCGATCTTGAAGGCATTGGCCAGGGCGCTGGCTTGACGATTGATCCAGGCGCGCCATCGAGCTTCGGAAGCGGTCTCAAGTCGCCGATGTCGGTAGCGATCGACGGAGCGGGCGACATCTTCTTCGCCGACGCCGGCAACAACGCTGTCATCGAGTTTCCGAATGGAACGCCGACACCGGTTTCGATCGGAACCGGGCTCAGCAAGCCGGCGGGCGTGGCCGTTGACGGCGCTGGCGATGTCCTGATTGCCGATACAGGCAACAACCGGGTTGTTGAAGTGCCCATGGTAAACGGCGCGCTGAGCGCCTCCGCGCAGGTCGCTCTGCCTGGTACTCTGGCCGGCGCTGCGCTCAACGCTCCATCCGGCTTAGCCGTGGATGGGGCGGGCGATCTGTTCATCGCAGACACTGGCAACAACCGCGTCGTTGCAGTTCCTTACAACGGATCATGGAATACTTCGGCAGCCACAGCGTTGGGTTCGTCCCTCACTGGCCCGCTGGCGGTTGCGGTGGATCTTTCCGGAAATCTATACGTGGCCAACTCAGGCGCCGGTCAAATCGAAAAGATTCTCTACCCTCTCTATCAGCCTTCGCAGGAACTCGTCGCGGTTGGATTTGGCAAACCGACCGGACTGGCGGTCGATGCTTCGGGCAGCCTGTTCGTGGCGGACGTGGTGGACGGTGAAATCGAGCGTATCCCCAACGTCTCCGGCAATCTCAATCCCAACGCCGGCGCGGAAGCGGGCATCGGCATCGATGCTCCCTATGGTGTCGCCCTGGACCCCTCGGGCAATCTCTACGTCAGCGACAGCACGGCAGGCGCTGCATACCAGGTGAACCGCATTGCCACAACGCTGAATTTTGGCGATTGGGCGGTGAGTTCAACGAGTGGAGTGCTGGCAGCGCAGCTTGAAGACGAAGGAAACGCGCCCCTGTTGTTGAGCACGCCATATGATGCCGCAAGCGGCAACACGGGTGATTTCAGTATCACCGCGACGGAGTCCAACGCTTGCGCCAACGGCGGCACAGTGGCCATCGGAACGAGTTGCGAACTCGACGCGACCTTTACTCCAACCGCTCAGAACTCGCGGGCTGAAGTGGTTCAAATCGCGAGTAATGCGGGCAATGGCGCAGCGCAACTGACGCTGGCCGGCAACGGCAGCACAACGGCAGCGACCACGACGACACTGGCGATTACCGCACCGGCCGGCGGCGCGCCGTTCTTTGGCCAGCCGATCACCCTAACCGCTACTGTCGCAGCGTCAAGCGGCACGCCCACGGGCAGCGTGACTTTGCTGGTGGATGGAGCACAGAACGGGGTAGCAACGCTAAGCTCCAGCGGTGTGGCCACGTTCCAGCTCGCAAGTGGCCTTACTGGCGGCAACCATTCGCTGATCGCTATTTACGGCGGGACGTCGGCGTTCAATGGCAGCGTCTCGGCGGCGCTAACCATCACGGTCACGCAGGCTCCGACTGTCACAACGCTGACAACCGTGACGCCCTATATTAATCCACTCAGCGTCGTTGCCGGTGGCAGCGTGAGCCTCACGGCTACCATCAGTTCGACCGGAGTGGGTATTCCTACAGGAACAGTGACGTTCAAATCGAACGGAACGGCCGTGGGGACCGCGCCCGTTCTTCCGGTTGCCGGCGGCCTCTTTGAAGCGACAATTTCTACCACAGCCCTGGTGACAGGCAGCAATTCCATCGTGGCCAGCTACCCCGGCGACGCCAACTACATTGGTTCCACTTCGGCGGCGACCACGGTGACGGTGGTCAGCTCGCCGCAGGCAACGCTGACCGCCAGCGGCACCGCCATCACCAGCAGCGCGAACACAAGCGGCACAGTCACGTTCACGGCCACCAGTTACGGCGGTTGGAACGGTCTGGTCGGATTCAATTGCCTCGGATCGTCGCTGCCTGCCAACGCGCGCTGCGTCTTCTCTCCGGGACAGATCCAGGTGATGCCCAGCACGCCAACAACAAGCGCCTCAAACCCGACAGTTGCGCTGTCAGTCACCGTGAATCAGCCACCGCAGACGCCCACAGCGAGCGGGCTTGCCTGGTGGCTCGCCGTTCCTGCGGGTTTGCTGCTCTACTTTGCGCGTCGGCGCTTTGCGCGCGGTGCACTGACGGCGACGACCATGGCGATCGCGCTGCTTCTGCTGGGAATCTCCACGCTGGGGCTGGGCGGATGCAACAACGGTGCTCAATTTATAACGACGCCGGGAACGACAACCGTCACGGTATACGCCTCGTCGGATCCATTCACGACACTGCCCTCATCCGGTACACCCACGCCGGGAGTGCAGACGTGCGGGATCAACCCCAAGACGAGCCAGCCTGACCCGACTCTGGCTCCGTGTTCGCAGACCGCATTCCAGGTTTCCGTCACTGTGAATTGAGTTGCGGTCATCACCCAACCGCCCGGGCTGCCAGCGCAGTCCGGGCATGCAATCCCACTGAATCCCGCCGGCCTCGGTGCGTGGTCATCGGGAGAGGTTTGCGAATCGTAGTCAAGGATGCAATTGGGCAGGATTGCATATTGCAGCGGCGCGAGTGCGCCCGCCGATTCGGGAAGGTCATTGAATATGAAGGCTCTTCTGAGTTTTCTTCTGGCATTCTTTTGGATTGGTTCGGCGGTGAGCGGATGCGGTGGCGGAGGCGGCAGCAGCACCGCGCCTCCACCCGCACTTTCGACGCCCACGGTCACCGTCACGCCCGCATCCGGCAGCATTACAAGTGCGCAGAGCCTCGGCGTGACCATTGCTGTCGCGGGGTCCAGTGGAACGCCGACGGGCGCGGTGGTTGTTTCGAGCGGCAACTATAGCTCCTCGGCTGCCACGCTCAGTGCGGGGTCGGCGACGCTTACGATTCCGGCAGGATCGCTTTCCGCGGGCTCCAACACATTAACTGCCAGATACACTCCGGACAACACCAGCTCGGCAACCTACAATAGCGCTTCGGGAACCGCTTCAGTCATCGTCACTCAACCGATAGCGACGCCGACGGTTACTGTCACGCCCGATGCAGCCACCGTGCCCTTTGCGCAGAGCCTGGACGTGACGGTCGCGGTCAAGGGCACTGGGGCAACGCCGACCGGTTCGGTGGTTCTTTCCAGCGGCTCCTATGCTTCGACTTCTGTAAACCTCAGCTCCGGCTCGGCGACTTTCTACCTTTTGCCGGGGACGCTACCGGCGGGCTCCGATATGCTGAGCGCCATCTACACGCCGGACTCATCGAGTTCATCGACCTACGGCAGCGCTACAGGCGGCGCCGCGGTCACTGTGACCTCGCCGGGAAGCACCAGCGTCTCCGTCAGCATCAACACGCTGGCCAATCGCCATTCGATCAGCCCGTTTATTTACGGCAATAACGACCAAACGATTTCAGATGTCTCCGACGTGGGCTACACCTACTCGCGATGGGGCGGAAATGACGCGTCGAACTACAATTGGCAGTTGCAGACGCGCAATTCCGCGTCCGATTGGTACTTTGAAGACTATGGAGGAGCAGGCGACTCGGTCCAATTCATCACCAATGTTCAAGATGCAGGCAGTCACGCGCTGACGACGATGGCCATGATGGACTGGGTGGCGCGAGCATCCGGGTGGAGCTACTCCGTCAAGACCTTCGGTGCGCAATGCTCCGCCGACCCCTACAATTCCGATGCCGGCGATGGGCTGGAGGCTGACTGCCAAACTCCCGTGACCACTTCCGCCGTAACTTCGGCGTACTATCCGCTTCTCGATAATTCAAGCCAGTCCTGCGCTTCCGGAGACTGTGTTTACCGCGAGCCCTGGGCACAGGCGCTCGCTGCGGCCTTCGGCGCCGGGACGTGCACCGTGCCCTATTCGACGATCGCTTCCTGCCATTTCTACGACATGGACAATGAGCCTGAAATCTGGAACGGCACGCATCGCGACGTTCACCCGGCCCCAACCGGCTACGACGAGATTGCCAACCTCTATGAGACGGAAGCGACGAATCTCAAAACGTGGGATCCGTCTGCCGTCCGCTTTGGTCCGGTGTTCTGCTGCTGGTGGTTTTATTGGAACGGGGCGAACGGCGCGGATAAGGGCAATCACGGCGGCGTGGACTTTCTGCCGTGGTGGCTGAACCAGATTTACTGGTTCGATCAGATCAACGGCTCGCGCACGCTCGATGTTTTCGATATCCATGCCTATGCGGATGCTGGCCCCACGACCGATTTCACTGATGCGCAACTGAGGGCGGCCACGGCTTCGGCTTCGCGCTACTACTGGGATCCGGCCACGCTGAATCCGGATACGAACAACACCTACACGGCCAACGAAGAGCCGAATCCCGGAATCCCTTTTCTGATTCCGCGCATGAAAGCAATGGTCAACGCCATTTATCCCGGTACGCCGCTGTCTTATACCGAGTGGGGCGCGGGTCTGGCTCCGAACAGCGCCTGGGACTTTTCGACTGCGATTGCCGACGCCGACACGCTGGGCGTTTTCGGGCGCGAGGGATTGAGCTTCGCTTCCCGCTGGGGCGGGCCATCCCCAGGCGATGCCGAATACCAGGCCTGGAAGTTGTACACGAATTACGACGGCGCACATCATATGTTCGGCACCGTCTCAATATCGGATACGAATACGGGAGATGCGGATCTTTTCACGAGCTATGCGGCTCTTAATTCGTCCGGCACGGCGATGACGATTATGGTGATCAACAAGGACCCCGGCAATTCGGCGAAAGTCACCTTCGACCTCAGCGGGTTTACTCCCACCAGCTACACGGCCTACACACTGACCTCGACCGCATCGGGCGCAATATCAGCTTCCAGTCCGGCAGGCTGGAGCGCGACGCAGACCTTCGCGCCCTACAGCATCACCTTGCTGGTGGTGGCTGGAACTGAAAATGCCATGCCCGCATCGGAGTGGGCGCTGAATCCCGACGACCTGATGGTGCCCGCCTCGGGTACCGCAACGCTGCATCCCGCGATCAGCAGCGGCAGCGCCGCGGTCACGCTCTCTTCGGCGGTTTTTGATGCGTATGAAGGGGCATCGGCTTGCAGCGGCTCTTTGACGATCAGCGGATCGGCCATGACGGCGTCGCAACCGGCAAGTATCACGGTGAATGCAGGCAGCACCGCCGGCTTCTGCCATTTCACGGTCACGGGCAGCGACGGAGTCGCCTCGCAGACGCAGGGAGGTTGGGTTGTCGTAGGCAATCCTGCCGCAACGCTGGCTCAAACGGGCAACAACCAATCGGGCAGCGCGGGCACGGCTCTGCCGCAACCCCTCACCATCACGCTCACCTCCGGCAAATCCGGCGGCTCCGCCACCGGCGCCGGCATTCTATTCACCACGACGGGCGGTACGCTCTCTACGGGGACAAGCAGCGGGAGCAGAGTGATTGCCACGACCAATTCGTCCGGGGTCGCCTCAGTGACTCTCACGCTCCCTTCGACCGCGGGGACCGTGACCGTCACAGCACAGGATCAGTTCGCGCTTGGCGGAGCTTCGATGACCTTTTCCGAAACCGCCAACTGATGCTCAACGCGCCACTGCTCGCCGTGGGCGGCGCGCCCGATGCTTAACATTTAAACTGGTATCAATTCCGGGAACCAACCTCTACAAGAAAGCGCGACTCTCATGTTCAGCTCAGCAATGCGCCGGTTTCTTTTCGCAATCTTTGGAATTTTCATTGTGGTTCTCGCCGGCTCTCTTTGCGCACGAGCGCAACAGTCGCCGCCTCGCCATATTGTCGCGGACATCAGCACGGCTAGCGGGCCTGTCGATCGCTTTTTTGACCTGTCGGTGGGTTCAGATTATCCGGGTACGCTGATTCGCGATGACAGCCAGGCCCAGCTCAAGTTGGCTGTGGACGAGCTCGGCTTTCGGTATATACGCTTTCACGCGATCTTTCACGACGTGCTGGGAACGGTGAAAGTGGAGAACGGCAAAACGACGTATGACTGGACGAAGATCGACCAGCTCTACGACGATCTGCTGGCCAGGCATATCAAGCCGTTTGTTGAGCTCGGCTTTACGCCCGAGGCGCTTGCCACTTCGCAGAACAGCATTTTCTATTGGCATGGCAACACATCGCACCCCAAACCGGAGGGTTGGCGCGATCTGGTCGATGCCTTCATTCGCCATATCGAGAAGCGCTACGGACGGGACGAAGTGCGTACCTGGTACTTTGAAGTCTGGAACGAGCCGAACCTTTCCGGCTTTTGGGAAGGTGGAGATCAAAAGGCCTATTTTGCTCTTTACGACCTGACTGCGAACACGATTAAAGCTGTCGATCCGGCTTTACGTGTCGGAGGCCCGGCCACGGCCGGTGCGGCTTGGGTTCCGGAGTTCCTGGCGCACGTGAAAGAGAGCGGCGTTCCCATTGACTTCGTTACCACGCACACGTATGGCGTTCAGGGTGGATTTCTCGATGAACAGGGGAAGAGCGACACCAAGCTCGATCCTTCTCCTGACGCGATCATCGGCGACGTGCGGCGTGTTCGAGATCAAATTTCGGCTTCGGCGTTTCCCGGACTCCCGCTGTACTTTACCGAGTGGAGCACCAGCTACACGCCGCGGGATGCGGTCCACGATTCCTACATCAGCGCGCCGTATATCCTGACGAAACTGAAGGCCAGCGAAGGGCTGGCGCAGGGGATGAGCTACTGGACCTACAGCGACCTGTTCGAGGAGCCGGGCCCACCGACCGCATCGTTTCAAGGGGGATTTGGGCTGCTCAACCGGGAAGGCATTCGCAAGCCGGCATTCTTCGCCTACAAGTATCTTCATGCGCTTGCGGGAGACAGTGTTGCGTCGAGCGATCCCGAGGCCATGCTGTCAACAAAGGATGGAAACTTGACGGCCGTGATCTGGAACTTTGAACAGCCGGATCAGAAAGTGAGCAATCGGCCGTTCTACACAAAGGTGATTCCCGCGCACGCTGCCGCACCGATCGAATTGCAAGTCACGCATCTGGTCCCCGGCGCCGTTTATCGCCTCGAGGTACATCGGACCGGATACCACGCGAACGATGCCTATACCGCTTATATGGAAATGGGATCTCCCAAAGACCTGACTCCGACTCAGGTTGCACATCTGAACGATTTGACGCGCGACCTTCCTGAAACGAGTCGCATGATGCGCAGCGGAAAAGACGGAACGATCGAAGTGACAGTGCCCATGAGCAGCAACGACATTCTGTTGGTAAAGCTGGAGCGCCGCAAACAAGGCAAGTAGGTCAAGTCAACAGAATTCTTGTACCGCTTTGTGCTGCATTTCGCGAATAACTGCCTGAATATTTTCCTTTGATCCCGGATTTTCGAAAATCGACCATGCGGCGGTAGGCTATTGACTCATCGCAGTCTTTCCATTCATGATGAGAAATCCGGGACGGGCGAGAAACGATTCCGGTGGCGCTACGATAGATTTGAAGGCAGGGCCCGTTTTTCGAGCGGGATCTTTGATCAGCAGGGAAGTGTCAGAGCGGGCATTCACGCTGCAAAACACAAGAAATCTTTGGGCATTCCATAGCGTGGGCCAGACTGCGCGCGGCGAACAGGACCCAAGAACGAGGAGATTGTATGAAGAAGAACGCATTGTTGCTGGTTCTGTTTCTCGGCGTGGTTGGATTTGCGATTCCCGCTGCTTCGGCGCGGCGTGAAGCCACACCACAACGCATTGAGATTATGGCTCAGCGTTTCGTTTTCAAGCCGGGCGAGGTCACTGTCAAAGTTGGGCAGCCTGTCACCCTGGTACTGAAGAGCCTCGACGTTAGTCATGGGCTGCACATTCCGGATCTCGGCATCAATATGAAGGTCAAAGCTGGTGAAACCGCAGAAGTGACATTCACCCCGACGAAGACCGGCGACTTTGCTGGCCGTTGTTCCGTTTACTGCGGTTCCGGCCACGGTTCGATGACCTTCGTGTTGCATGTTGTGGACTAGAAGAGCCGAATCTCCTTATTGCCGCGGTCGCATCCCTTTACGAGTGGCGTTTGGGTGGACGGCTCTCTGGACATGTTTTTTCCTGCGACACAGCGCCGCATGCTCTAGAATGGCCTCAGTCCCCCGGGAGGCCCTTATGAAACCTGCGCAGACGCGCGCGTTGGCGATGCTGTTGTGTCTTCCCGTCTTTGGATTGTCTGCGTATGGACAGGCGCCTGCCGCGCCTTCGGACTTTACAACAGCCGAACTGAACGTGACGCCTTCGCCGGCAGCGAGCTCGGAGCTGAGCTTCCCCGCCGGAACCTCCGTTGTGGACTTCGACATCTGGCCGACCGGTGCGGATGCGGTCATCCTGATCCACGACACAGCCGGCTACCACGTGGTGAGCTGGCACGCGGGCGACTCGAGCGCCGTCCCGCTGCTCGATTTACCCGCGACCTTCACGGCTGCTTCCCTTACCGTCCATCCGATGGGCCAGCGTTTCTTTGTCGAGGGAAAGACCGGCCCGCAATCGCAGATTCTTGCGGTCGACAACGTGAATGGAAGCTGGACCGAGCACACCATTTATCAAACCGCCGCTGACGTGCGCCGTCTTCTGGTGGCGCCGCGGCCCTTTGAAACCGGCTACAACGATACGACCGAATCGGCAATCGATAGTTACCGAATTTTCTTCGCGGAGCGGCTGCCGAGCGGTGTCTACTCCACGCGTTCGATTACGGAAGACGGGCAGCGGGAATACCAGGTGCTTGGGCCGCAATCCACGTATGTAAAGATTCCCGACTCCAATGGTGATCCAACGCCCAACTTCGTCCCAACGGCGCTGCCGGAGTCCTTTCATCCAGATGGGCACTTGCTGATCTGGGAAGACGGTAGCGGCTGCTTTCAGCAGTTGGCCTACGCGGGCCAGAACTGGGATAAGCCATCCCATATAGCCGGGAACCCATGCGGCGGATCGCTCACGGTGACTCCGAATGGAGCCGCTTTGCTGCACTGGAAAAGCGGCGTGCCGGGTGTAGCTGTGATCGGCGACCACGGCGGCACAACCTCGACGCAGGCCGGTGGGTACCAATTCATTGCGACGCCTTCGTCTGTGCCCGACGGAAAAGGGGTGGTCGGATTGGTGGAAAAGGCGGGCGCACAGGCGCTCGTCTACGTGCCGATTCAAGTCCCATTGGCCGACGTGATGAATGCATGGATGTTTACGCAGGACGCGGCCGACCGCAACAGCTACGCAATGAATGGCGGCATGTTTCGCACAACGAACCTGGACCAGATGTACGAGATGTACGATACGGAGTCGTACGCCTGCGGCCAATTCGATAGTGCGACGCCGACGCGGCCGTACTTTGTGACCACCGACATCTTCTGGGAACTGGTGGCCTCGGCCTATGAAGGCACATTCATTGTGGAGGAACGCCAGCAGGCGATGCCCGCGTTCTGGGCATTTGTCGCTTCAGCGCGGCAGTCGCTCGACGCGAGCGCGCCGGCTTCAAAGTGGGCACTGGCCTTTAACGCGGTGGCGGATTCGAACAGCGCAACGAGCGCTTCCGACGCCGAGGCATTGCATATTCAACAGGCGCAAGGGACATTTAAATCGCCGGTCTTCGACAAAGTGTTCGATTTTACCGAACTGACGCCGCGCGGTTATTACACAGCGACGCCGGAGATGCAGGAGTACTTCAAAGCTGTTCATTACCTGACTACAGTTTCTGCAGCGATTAGCGCAACCCCGTTGAATTCGCTGCCCGACGATGTGAAAGCGAAGGCGCTCCAGTGGATCACAGCCTACAGTGCATACATCGCGCCCAGCCGATCGCCGCTGGTGTGGAATTCCGGAACATTCGTTCCGCCCGCGTTTGCGAATCATCCCGGCACCAGCGCGCAGATATTTCCTCTCTCGTGGGGTTTTGACAATGAGGTGCTGCTGTCGACCGTTTACCACTCCGATTGGCCTGCAGCGGAGCAGATCACTGGGCCCAAGGGTGTGCGAGGGTTGCCATCGGGTCTCGACCTTGCAGCGGCCTTGGGCAGCAGCTACGCCCGCTCGTTATTGAAGTCCGACCTTGCGTCGTTTCCCGCGCTCGGTCCCGCGATCGATGCACTTGAAGGACGCGAGCCGAAGAGCGCCACGCAGACTGATCTTTACGACTCATGGATCAACGCGCTGGCGGTGCAGTGGGCCGACGATGCTACGTTTCCCGGCAACGCGCAGGATGCACTTTGGAATACGAAAAGAATTCAGACAGGCCTGGGTTCCTGGGCTACGCTGCGTCACGCAACCGTGTTGGTGAACGAGAGAAGCACTGCGGAGTGCGGCGAGGGTGGTTTTGAGGCCATTGTCCTGCGTCCGCCAAGAGGCTACGTGGAGCCGGATCCAAAGACCTTCGAAGCCATTGCATCGCTGTTCGACCAGATGGAGCAAGTGGTCGCGAAGTCGGCGAACTTTACGGGAAATCTGCCCGTGGATCCATCGGAGGCCGCGGAAACTTCGAACGACAATGCGGACTCATCGAACGACAATGGTGACTCTTCGAGTGGTCCGCCTGCGCAGCCCCTGCAAGCCGGCATCATCCGGCGCTTGCAGGCAACGGCGAGCAAGACGCGACTGTTCGAGTCGATGGCCCAGAAGGAATTGCAAAATCAGCCGCTCGCCGACACCGATTATGACGAGATTCTGCATGTGGGCGCGGTGGCAGAGCACGACTTTCTGGTCTACAACAGCCTCGCCAGCGCCGACCTCGCGCTCTCAACGCCCGACCCGATCATGAAGATTGCCGATGTGGCCGGCGGAGGCGAAGTGCCGTACCTCGAGGCAGCAGTTGGGCGTCCACTCGAGTGGGACCAGGTGGTTCCTTACTTTGGCCGCCGCGAAATTGTAAAAGGCAGTGTTTACTCGTACTACGAGTTCCCCTCGCCTGAGCCGCTCACCGACTTCGACTGGGCCGGCCAGGCCGCCAACCCCAACATCGATCCCGAGAATCCCACAGCGAAAGCGGTCCGCGGAAAAGTCGAAGCGCAGTCGCATCCGGCGTGGGTCAGCTCTTTCATCTCCCGGGAGAGCCTGGCATGTCCGGCAGAACCGCCCTTCTAACCATTGCCGCCGCTGCATTCCTTAGTGCGCCGGCGGCGATGGCACAGCAGACTCCCGGCGATTTTCGCATGCTCTTTACCGGCGACGTCATGATGTCGCGCCTGGTGCGGATTGAGATGGAGCAGCGGAGAACAAGCCCGTGGGCCAGTTTTTCTGGCCTCTTTCATGGCGTGAGTTTTGTCGGCGGCAACTTCGAGGCCGCACTTGGCGATCCGGCAAAATGCTCGCCGGAGAATAAGCTTTGCTTTGCTGTGGCTGACTCCGCAACCGAGACAATGCGCCAAGCGGGGTTCAGCATGGTGACCGCCGAGAACAACCACTCAGGCGATCTGGGGCAGGCGGGCCGAATTGAAACGCGCGAGACATTCCGGCAGATCGGAATGTTGGCGCTCGACTTTGACAGCTCACCGCAGTTTTTTCGCTTCGGCGAGCTGACGGTTGGTCTAATTGCGGTCACAACTATCAAGGCAGCCGATGGGCGCGTGCAGCAGGTTCCTTCAGTCGAGTTGACGCAAAAGCTGCGGCTGGCTCGTCAGTTGGCGAACCTTGTGGTGGTCTCGATTCATTGGGGCAACGAATTGCAGGACTGGCCAACCGGCGCGCAGCAGCAAGATGCGCGATGGCTTGTCGAGCACGGAGCGGACTTGATTGTCGGCCATCATCCGCATGTTGTGCAGGCTCCCGCATGCGTCGAGGGAAGACCGGTCTTCTTCTCGCTGGGTAATCATCTTTTCGATCAGAAATATGCGGAGACCAAGGATGGGCTGATCGCCGACTGTAGCGTTCACGCCGGCCGCTTGGTCTGCGGTGCGCTCAGCACGCATACCGACGAGATGACGGCTTATCCCAAGTTGGCGGGCAGAAACGCGGCAGCTGATAAGACTCTCGCTAGCTGTTCCCCGCAGCTCGGCAACGGAGCAGAGGTCAATGGAGTCACCATTCGGCCAGAGCCATGGTCTCCCGAGCAGCCTGTGGATGGGATCATTCTTGACGGCTATCGGGAAGGGAAGTTGGCGTGGCAATCAAGACGGCAGGCGCTGGTTTCGCTGCAGCTGACCACTTCCATGGCGGCCGATCCCTTGCTGCTCTCTTTGGAGCGCCATAACTCATCCATTGACGATGAGGTGGGCCTGCGCCCGTATGTCTACGCCGTCGGCCCGCATGGGTTGATTGCGCGCTGGCGTGGCTCGGCGCTGGCGTGGCCGTTGATCGATGCCGTGGAATCGAAAGGCGGAGTTCTGTGTGCGCTTCATCGCGGCGATTCTTTTCTGATGCCCGACCCCGCGACGAAGACAACCCGGATCGCCGCGTATCGATGGAACGGATTCGGGTTCAGCGGTATCGACACCCCGCCGGAGTGCGAGGCGGTTCTTCGTCAAGCAGTGCAGTAAGAGAGTTCCCGTGGTGAGTCCCCAAACACATTCGGCAATACCGGTGCCATGAGTTCGAGCCCGCATTCAATTTTCAGCGAGTTGCAAGTTCGCCACTCTGGCCTGTGCGCGATTAACATCATTTGTCTGCATTCCCGACTGCAGATGACCGCGACCGCAATGGCCCCGATGTTCGTCGTCGTTGGCCTTGGCCGGTGCTCTTTATTTATTCAAAAGTGAAGCACATCACACTTCGCATGTCTGCATGTGATGTGGTTCACGTTTCCTTAGTTCAAATCCGGGAAACTCTCACAAATGTTTTGCAAATGTCACACAAAGTCGCTTGCTTCTGCATAAGTCGAGTGCTATAGTCCCAATCAATTCCCCAAGATGATTGAGGTCGAGCGAAGCGCATTTTGCTTCTGTGCGAAGGTGTGCGCGTTCGATTTCAACGAGCCCCGACACCACGGCAAAGTACCGTGGCGAAGTGGGTCGCAGCCTTTCTATTTTTCCCAAGACTGTACCAGACATTTGGGACCAAGAGGGGCGAAGCCTGCCCGCGCGACGGCCCATCGTCTCGGCAGGATGAAGGAAACCAGCCGCAGAGCTCTCGATCAAATTTACTTATGGCAGTTCTGATGCCTCGCGCACGTTCGATCAGTATCAGGCTCTCCCGTGAGGAGTTTTCTGCCTTGGAAACCTACTGTGTCGCCAGCGGAGCGCGGAGTATTTCGGATCTGGCGCGCAATGCCATCTGCGGTCTCCTGAACCGCGCCCATGAAGAAAGCGCGTTGGTGGTGACCGTTCATGAACATTCGGCTCTGGTGAAAAGTTTGCAAGGAAAGATTGAACAGCTCACAGCGGAGATCGGATTACTGAAGGCCCGGAAACAATCGGTTGGGATCGGCATGACAGAAGGTGGCGTGGAGATCCCCGACGAAATCGAGAACGAGAATTGACGGGTGGGACAGGTGAGGACTTCATGTTGAATCGTGGTGAATCGTTGAGCAGCACACGGGACGCGATGAAGATTGGAAAACGCCGACTGCTGCGTTGTTTCCGAGGACTGTCTATCCAAATCGGATCGGACATTGCCTGGCGGATACTCTTCAGTGCGATCATCTGCGTGCTCGCCGGAGGATGCGCGATCGCGCAAGGTGTCGCGCAACCCGCCTATCAACAGACGCAAAACCCCGATCAACAGAACCCGCTTCCGGATCAACAGAATGGAGCGGCGGGAGCGTCTCTGGCCTGCTATTTGGGCGGGTCGGGGCCGGTCCCTGGCTCAGCGGCCCGAAATGAAGGAATGGCCCTGCCGCAATCCGCCCTGTCGCAGATGCAAGCGTCGGATGGCCAGTACGCGCAGCAACAGAGCGCGTATTCGACCAATCAGCCGGCGGGATACGCGCAGCAGGGAAGCGATTACTCGACGGATCAGCCGGCTGCTGGACAAACATCCGATCAAGCGCGAGCAGCAATGTCTGCCGATGAGATCATTTCAATCCTTCAACAAAACCCTGACGTTCTGTCCGGTGTCAGGACGGTTCTGGCGCAGGGTTTTGGCGTCGATCCGTCGATCATTCCCGACGATGGGGTCTATAACTGCATTCGGCAGGACCCGAACTTTCGCATCGGAGTGACCACCGAGCTCAGAGCACAGGGCTATGCCGCGAATCAGCAAAATACGGGTCAAGGGGAGGCGCCTAACGGAGAGACACCGCCAACAAGGCGTGGAAGGCCGCAAGTTCTGCCGCAGGGAATGAATCCTAAAGTTCCGGTGCAGCCCGCGGACCAGCCAAGCGAGGTGCTTGAGCGGCAGCCGATACCCTATCCCAATCTGCCGTCTTTAATTGAGCTCTATTCGCAAGTGGTTCCTGCGAACGGCAAGCTGCGGCGATTCGGAAGCGAGACCTTCCAATTCGGTACCGGCAATGCGAATCAGCTTCCGATGGACCTGCCCGCGGGACCGGACTATGTTCTCGGTCCCGGAGACAGTGTCGTGGTGAACATGTGGGGCGTTCAGTCCGGTCGCCTGGAGCGGGTGATCGATCGACAGGGCCAGGTCGCACTGCCCGAGGCAGGCACGGTAACCGTGAACGGGCTGACGATGAGCCAGGCGCAAAGCGCGATTCAACAGGCTCTGGGAACGCAGTTTCAGAATGAGCATGTGGAGTTATCGCTGGGCAAAGTGCGAACAGTGAGGGTCTACGTTGTAGGTGATGTGCAACGGCCGGGCGCCTACGACGTGAGTTCGCTGTCGACGGCCCTGAATGCGCTCTATGCCGCCGGTGGTCCCACCAGCCGTGGATCGCTGCGCACATTGAAACACTACCGCGGCCAGCAACTGGTTCGCGAAATCGATCTGTACGATCTTTTGCTGCATGGTGTGCGGTCCGATCTGGAGCGTCTGCTGCCCGGCGATACGATTCTGGTCCCCCCGGTGGGAACGCAGGTTACGGTGGCGGGAATGGTGCGCCGGCCCGCGATCTACGAGCTGAAAGGCGACCAGAGTCTCAGCGAGGTTTTGACTCTTGCCGGCGGACTCCTCGTTTCGGCGAGCCTGGAGGAGATTCGTGTGGATCGGGTGGAGGCCCACGATCGTCGCGCCACGCTGAGCGTGCGCGTTCCCGAGGGCGCAGAGGGAAGCGACGCGCAAATGTCCGCGTTCCATGTACAGGACGGAGACAACGTTACTGTGGCCCCGATCCTTCCTTATGACAACGAAGTGGTGTACCTCGACGGTCATGTTTTCAGGCCCGGACCCCACGCATGGCATGAGGGCATGACGGTGAGCGACCTGCTCCGTTCCTACAAAGACGTGATGCCTGAGCCCGCCAGCTACGCTGAGGTGATCCGTTTGGATCCGCCGGATCTGCGGCCCGAAATCATCAGCTTCGATCTCTCCGAATTGTTGATTGGCAACTCTCCCATCGCGCTTCAGCCGTTCGATGTTGTGCGCGTGTTCGGGCGATACGAGATCGATCCGCCGAAAGTTTCGATCCATGGCGAAGTGCTGCGCCCCGGAGAGTACCCAATGTCGGAGGGGATGACCGTTTCCGGGTTGGTGCGCATGGCCGGAGGTTTCAGGCGCGGCGCATATCGCAAGCAAGCCGACCTGAGCAGTTACGTGATCGAAAACGATGAAAAGGTTCTGGTGAAACATAGCGTTGTCGATATTGCCAAGGCGCTCGGTGGCGATAAAAGCGCCGACGCCGCGCTGCAGCCCGGCGATGTCGTTGGCATTCGGCAGATGACCGGATGGCAGGATATTGGAGCCTCGGTCACGATCGATGGCGAGGTAAGGTTCCCAGGAACGTATGGGATCGAAGAGGGCGAGCATCTGAGCTCGGTTCTGGAGCGCGCCGGAGGGCTTCGTGACGATGCGTATCCCGCGGGTGCTGTTCTGGAGCGGGTTGCCGTGCGGCAGATGGAGGAGAACAACCGGCAGGAGATGATTCGCCGGATTGAAACCACCATGCCGACGGTGACGGCAGGGCTTTCAACGCCGCAGGACCAGCAGAACCTGCTGCAGACCATGCAGCAGGAGCAACAGCAGGTGCTCGCAAGTCTGCGCGGTCATGCCTCATCCGGCCGGCTGGTGATCAGGATCTCGCCGGAATTGAGCCAATGGGAAAAGACGTCGGCGGACGTGGCCATGCGCGCCGGCGACAAGCTCAGCATTCCCAAGCGCCCCGACTTTGTTCTCGTCAGCGGCCAGGTGTACAACGCAACCGGCATCACCTTCCGGCCGGGCAAGGATGCCAAGTGGTACCTGCGCCAGGCGGGAGGCGTGACGCGCGACGGCGACAAGAGAAACATCTTTATCGTCCATGCCGACGGTTCGGTTGTCGGAGAGCAGGGAAGCACTCTGTTCGGCAACAGCGTCCTCGATCTTCGTCTGCATCCAGGAGACTCAATCGTTGTGCCGGAGAAGGTGATGGGGGGCTCGCAGATCTGGCGGAACCTGATCGGCACCGCGCAGATCATGTCGTCGGTGGCCCTGACCGGAGCAGCGGTGGGGGCATTCTAGCTGGCGAAGCCGGCACGTTAATATGACCCAAAATGTAAAATCCGAATGGTTCGTGTGGGCGCCGCCGCTCCTTTGGAGGAACCGTCGCCGGATCCTGATTGCCGCCGGCGTTGGGATACTCCTGTCGTGTTTCGTAGCCTGGCTCATTCCCAAGAGATACCAGTCCACGGTGCGCCTGATGCCGCCAGACGCGCAATCGGCCATGGGATTTGCCTCGATGGCATCGGCTCTATCCGGCATCCCGCCCTCTGTGACCGGAGGAGGTTTGGCAAGTCTGGTTAACTCGCGATCTCCCAGCGCAGTCTTTCTGGCCATTTTGGCAAGCCGTACCGCTCAAGACGACCTGATTAACCGGTTCGACTTGAGAAAGGCTTACCGCTGCAAAACCTACCAATGCGCCCGTATGACGCTTAGCAAGCGCACGGACGTTGAAGAAGACAAGAAGACGGGCGTTGTATCCATCGCAGTGACGGATAGTGACCCTGCCCGAGCGCGAGACCTTGCGGGCGCTTATGTGGACGAGCTTAATAAGCTGGTGGTGGTCATGGATACCTCCTCGGCACACCGCGAGCGGGTCTTTCTCGAACAACAAATTCAGGCAGTCAAACAGAATCTGGATTCTGCTTCGGTGCAATTGAGCCATTTTTCCAGCAACCATGCCACGATGGACGTCCAGCGTCAGGGATCGGCGATGCTCGATGCCGCAACCAGGCTTCAAGGGGAGCTTATTGTCGCACAGAGCGAACTGAGCGAACTGCGAGCGGCATACACGCCCGATAACTATCGCGTCCACGAGGCCCAGGCGCGCGTTGCGTCGTTGACCGAAGAACTGCACAAGCTGGGAGGAGAAAGCGGCGATGCAAGCGGCGATGCAGGTTCTGACCAGCTCTTCCCGTCCTTGCGCGAATTGCCGCTGCTTGGAGTTACTTACTCGGATTTGTATCGCAGTGTCCGGCTCGATGAGGCAGTGTATGAGACCTTGATCAAGCAGTACGCGCTGGCCAAGGTCGAAGAGGCAAAGGCAATCCCAACGGTTACTGTTTTGGACGCGCCCGATCTTCCCGAGAAGAGGACATTCCCCGTCTGGGCGGCCGTGCTCTTCTGCGGGACGCTTTTGGCTCTGTTCGGCGGCGCTTTCTGGATTGTCGGCCGCGAACTTTGGCGGCGGACTGACAACGCCGATTCTCGAAAGGCCGCGCTCCTTGAGATGCTCGCAGGATTTAGGAAGGCCGAACCTGCTTCCGTGGCCGAGAGGTCCACGGTATGAGCGCTCTTGGGGCCAGGGCGGTTTCCCGTCTCAGGCATTGGGCTGGCATCGACGG
>CAYOVE010000012.1:0-34593 GCA_964407295.1 uncultured Occallatibacter sp. | reverse complement strand
ACACCGGCCGTGAAATTGAGGCTCGAGACGGCAATGGACTTGATGGACTCCGCCGTATTGAAGGGCGCGGTCTGATCGAACCGGTAGTCGAGCGTGTCGAGCAGGCCGTGGTAAAGGCCGACGCCTCCACGAACTGCGGTTTTGCCGTCACCCCGTACGTCCCACGCAAACCCCAGGCGCGGGTTGGGCAGGAACTTTGCGCGGTTGGTCGAAAGCGCTGAGTTGCCGACGACGGGCGTAGTTTGCAGAACGCCGTTGACGATCTGATAGTTCGAGGCGCGCCCCTGCGATTCGTTCCATCCGTCGGTGGATTCCGAACGGAAACCGGCGCGCAGCTCAAAGCGCGGCGTGACCTTGATGGTGTCCTCAAAGAAGCCTGCGCCCTCGAACGAGCGCCAGCCGAGCGCAGTGGGTGCGGGAACCAGGGTAAAGGTTGCCACAGTGCCCTTCAGGAACGTTTGCTCCGTGCTGAAGGAGGCCTGGCCGTATTGGTCCTGCGCGAGGAGATCGTTGGCCTGCACGCGTTGCAACCATCCGCCGGCTTCGATCTGCTGGCGGCCTTTCGACCAGTAGATGTGATCGTCTTCAGTGAAGAGGTTGCGCGCGGTGCGATTGTTGCTGCCCACGTTGGCGCCCGCGCCCGTGATGGAGGAAGCGCCGTTTGAGGCGGTACTGCCGCTGATGACGATGGCGCCAACCGGATCTCCTGAGACCCATCCCGGCACGCCGGTCACGGGCACCAGTCCGGTAAAGAAGTAGCTGCCGCGCGAGTAGCCGAAGCGCGCGGTGTTGAGCAGCGAAGGGGAAATGACATGCTGCTCCTGAATGCTTGCCACTTGCTCGCGCAGGCTCTCGTTGATGTAGCTCAGGGGATTGGCCGAGGGCGAAGTCGCGGAGCTCGCATCAACGGTGTAGACGCCGAACAGCAGATCCTTGCTGCCGAGGTTGTCATCGAAACGCGTGGTGCCGAAGTCCTCGTTGATGTGTTGCGGCGGATGGCTGAACGATTCCGCAATGCCGCTGGGGTTGCCGTTCGAGAGCAACTCTGGCCCATTCTCAACGGGCCAAAGATTCAGCAGCGGGGCCACGGCTGAGTTCACGCCCACGTTGGCAAGCCCTGACGCAGGGCAAGGGTTCGGCGCCGGCGTGACCTGGGCGCAGGGCAGGTAGCCCAGTCGCGCTTCATTGTCGGGAACCAGCGTGACGTCGCTCAGGCCCCATGCCTGGCGGAATCCTTCGTAGTTGCCGAAGAGGAAGAGCTTGTCTTTACGGATGGGGCCGCCAAGTGTTCCGCCAAACTGGTTGCGCTGAAATTCAGGAATGGTCGCCTGGTCAAAGAAGTTGCGGGCGTCGAGCGCGCTGTTGCGAATGAACTCGAATGCCGTGCCATGCAGCTCATTGGTTCCCGAGGTGGTGACGATCGAGACTTGCGCGCCGTCGCGCTTGCCGTAGCTGGCGCCATAGGTGTCGGAGACGACGTTGAACTCGCGCACCGCATCGACTCCGAGCAACTGCCCGCTGGTTCCACCGGGCGTGACGTTGATGAGCGAGGCTCCGGTGTACTCGATTCCGTTCAGGAGGAAGAGGTTGTCTTGCGGGCGGCGGCCGCCGACTGAAAACATATTGCCCACCGAGGAGTTTGAGGTGCCGATGCTGCCCGAACGCTCGCCCGTGTAGTTTACGGTGGCGGGGTTAAGGGTCAGCAACTGATCGAAGCTGCGGCCATTGAGAGGCAGTTCTTTGACCTGGCGCTCGTCGACGAGGCCCGCTGTTTGCTGCGAAGTCGTGTTCACGACGGGATCGCCCGCGTTGACGACGACCGTTTCGCGAACCGCGCTTACGCCCAGTGTGATGTCCACCTGCACGCTCTGCCCGATAACCAGCACGATGCCGGTCCGCGCCTCCGGCTGAAAGCCGTCGTGCGTGGCAGAAATGGTGTAGTGACCGACTGGCACGCTCGGAGCTGCGTAGCGGCCATCCGAGCCGGTTACGAGCGTACGAGTGGCGCCGGTGTCGGTTTGGCGGACGGTGACGGTGGCGCCACTCAACGCGGCTCCGGTGGAGTCGTGAATGGTGCCGCCAACGTTGCCGCCAACAATTTGTGCACTTGCAAGCGCCGCGCCAAGGGCAACCGCAACGAATAGAACAAAAAGAACCCGATAGAGCTTTTGCTGAATGGTCATCTGTGTCTCCTGAAGATTGAGCAAGGCCTGTTGGTGCAGGCTTATGGGTATGAGCGCGCTCCGGGGAAATGTCCAGGAACGGTCCGAGTGCGCTTCAAATGAAGATGGAAAAGGGGGATTCTAGCGGCTACAACAACAGCAACAACAACAACGACAGCCGGCCTGCCGGGAGGCAGGTATGGGGCGCCGAGCTTGGAGAAGAAATGTCATGGTTCCGTCAAAGGGTTTCGATTGGGGGCTTGATTTGAATTCACCGGCTTAAAACACGAAAGCCGCGCCAGCAACTTTGCTGTCACGCGGCCTTGAGGTGAATCGTCTGAGTCTGAGATCCGCTCAACAACAAGGCCGGTGTGACGTTGAACAACACGCCCGACACGCCGCCTTGGTGAGCATCAAACTCATGACTCTAAAAATACCGAATCGCCGGATTAAGGTCAAGTGCGAAGAAACCATTGGGCTTATGGGGTCTACTGCTCGATCCTGCGCGGGCGGCCGAGGAAACGCGCGCCGAGCGCCCCGCCGGCCACGGAGAAGCCCAGGACGATGACCACCAGTACGGCGGTATAAAACAGCATCAGGCCGGCACGGCCTTCCGATGAAAGCATCAGCGCCTTGATATTCGCTATAGCCTGCGCGTCGACTGAGCCCGCGGCAACCAGTTGCTGCATGCCTTGATTCACGGCCGTCTGCCAGAGATCGTCGATGGCAGTGCCCTGATGCAGCCAGAAGCGCATGGCGTAGAGCGAAATCGCGGTCGTGAGGGCCGCTGTCCATCCGCCGAGAATGCCGGTGACGAGGCCGATGCGCGCGCCGGCTCCAATGGTGACCCAGGCGGGACGGCGGCCGCGCATGTAGAGGGCGACTGTCCAGGCGCCGGCGGCAGCCATCAGCGGCAATCCCAGGATCCCTGCGGGAGAGTACATGGAGCAGATTGCGCCGGCGGGAACAGCCAGCATCAGAGCCAGGCGCAGAGCAGCCTTCCAGTCGACCGAGCCCGCATCGCGCACCGGCTCGCCTGTGCGCTCGGGTTGGCCCGGCACGGCCAGTCCGTCCGCCGTGTAGACGAGCTGGGGCAGACCGCAGAAGGGGCAAAAGCAATCCTCCGGCTGGACGGTCTGATGGCAGCGGCTGCAGGTCAACTCCATATCAAAAGCCTATCGCATCGGGTTCGAGGGGGAGTTAAGAATTGAAAGAGCGAAAGAAGAAGTGAAAGAGAAAGCTAGCGGGGTTGCGGGTTCGGATGCGGCTCGCCGAGCTTCTGCGCGACAATGGCCTCGGCCGCGGCGAGCGCTTGCTCAAGTGACATGTTCGTGGAGTCGAGAATGACAGCGTCGGACGCGGGCTTGAGCGGTGAGTCCTTGCGATTGCGATCGCGCTCGTCGCGGGCACGCAGGTCGCGGAGGATTTCTTCAGGCGGCGGCGCAGGTGAAGCGCCTTTCTGGCCGATCTGCTCATAGCGGCGCTGGCCGCGTACTTCAGGCGCAGCGTCCAAAAAAATTTTGACTTCGGCATGGGGAAAGACGACGGTGCCGATGTCGCGCCCTTCCATGACCACTCCGCCGCGTGCCCCGACCTGCTGTTGCAGGCGGACCATCCAGGAGCGTACTGCGGGAAACACACTCACGCGCGAAGCAGCTTCAGTGACCAGCGGATTGCGGATCAAGCCGGTGACGTCTTCGCCGTCGAGGAGAACCAGATTCTCTTCCTCGCCCGGCTCGAGACGGATTTCAGTTTCGTGGGCAAGCTCTTCAAGAGCCTTGGCATCGTCCACTGGGACTGCTGAGCGCAGAGCCTTGAGGGCGAAGGCGCGATACATCGCGCCGGTCTCAAGATTGAGCAGGCCAAAGTGCCGCGCCAGGTGACGGGCGATGGTACTTTTCCCGGCGCCGGCTGGTCCGTCGATCGCGACAATGATCTTCGGGGCACTGTGAGGAGCAGCAGTGCGCTTTTCTTCCCCGTTCATCCGCGCTTCTTCGATCGCCGATTGGAGGAAGCGGTGAAGCCATAACGCGAGCGGTTGCCTGCCTTTGTGGAGGCCGTTAGCGCCGGCTTGCGGCTGCTGCGCGCATCAGTCCGCGTACCTTTGCGGGAGGCATCAGCGCGCCGGACGGACTTGGCCGCCGGCTTTCCATTGGTAGAGTGGCCGTTGCGCAACGTTCTCGACGTGGAACTCTTTGCCTTACGCAAGCCGTTGGCGCCATTGTCCGAGCGGGAATGGCCGTTCGAATGAATGCCGTTCCCGTTGGATGAGCTTTTGACGGCGCGGCGCTTGCCGTTTGCCGCTGAGCTCTTGGTCCAACGCGAAACCTGTCCGTGACGCGAACTGCCATTGGCGCGCGGTGAAGCACTACGCGCATCGCGGCTGGGTCGGCGGGCGATGCGGCCGGCGGCGGACTTCTGCGCCGGTTTGCGATCGCGAGCATGCGCTGGCTGATGACTAAAGCGCGGCCGTGAAGCGGATGCCGTTTCTCTGGGCTGCGCCGAGGGCTCGATGACCGGCTCGGCAGGCTTCGGTGGCGGTAGAGGAGCCGATGCAAACTGTGGCGCAGGCCTGGACGCGACTGGAATGCGAACCGCTTCCTCATGCTCGTACGAGCGCAGGAAGTGCGACGATGCGGGCATTGACGAACTCGCGTACATTGTCGGCGCTGGTGCAAATTCGGGCAGCGTTCCAGCGACGTAAAAATGCGGAGCGTGACCCAGCGCGAGCGAATGCACCTGGCGCGTGGCGACCAACCCGCGGAGCACTTCACGCACCTTGCTGCGCGCGGTGAGTGGAGCAAGGAACATCTCCACCTCTTCCATACTGGCTGCAATCACGGCCTGCAGGTAGATTGAAGCGAGAACTGAGATTGCGGTGACTTGAGACGTAGAAGCGCCTTCGGCGATGGCCTTCTGGTAGCGGGTACGCAGAAGCTGCCACTGCGGCGTTTTGTTTGGCGCCGAAATCACGGGAATGATGCGCAACTGCTGCCAAAGCTCGGTGATGGCGCGTAGAACAGCGGACTCCGAAACCTCGCGGCCAAGCGCATGCTTCAACTGCGGGATGGTGGCGTCGCCGGCTTCAAGATGTTTGTAGGCCTGGACGGCGAGCTGCGAGACCTGGCGCGATCCAGTCAACTGGGGGCTGCGCCGCCAGTCGCGATCGCCGCGGAGTGCGTAAACGTAGGGCAGAACCCATGCCGCGACCACGAAATCGGGCTGCTCACCTGGCTGGCCGAGCAGATTGAGCCGGACGGCCACGCTCTCAGATTCGAGACGAACCAGCAGATCCTCAGCGGTGGCAACTAGTTTTGCTCCGGGAGACGGCGTGTGCTCGCCGGCTACGGCTTCAACGAAGGTAGGGGCAGTGAACGAGGCGAACTGCCGCCGCGGAAGAAAGAGACACAACCCTGTCTCCTCCAGCCAGGTGCGGGTCTCGTCCAGAGTCAACTGCCCGCGTCCGTTCAGGCGCATCCTTTCGGCGCGCGATGCTTCCAACTGTTCTGCTGTCAAAGAAAACCTCGCTTCCAGGTTTGCCGATCACGGCCAAAATCCCGCGCCCCTGAGAGCGCGTCCCGCCACCTTCCAAGCGCCGAGGAGTCTCTACCGGACCCTAAATTCGGTGGAAGGCCCGCTGGATTTCCTTCCAAGAGTACAGAAGTGCGATTGGACGTCCATGCGGGCAACTGGTTGGGTGACTGGTCTTTGCAAGCTCTAACAATAACCATTCTATACGTTTTGGATCAAGATGTGTATTGACCTTGATGGCAGAATGGCAGGCGATGGAGGCGGCAATGCGCGAGCGGAGCATGCTAAGCGCTTCATTTTCAGTTGGTTCACCTGAATCAGCAGAGGACTGATCGATGACTTCGGCTAAAGTGCGCTCAAGCTCGGCGCCCTCCAGGCCAACCGGCGCCGCCTTAACCGCAAGTGTTTGAGGGCCAAAGGGTTCCACTTCAAAACCGTTTACTTCGAGCTCCTCTGCAATGCGGGCGAAGACAACCATCTGTTCAGGCTTCAATTCCACAAGCATCGGCATGAGTAACCGCTGCCGCTGGACGCGTTCCACCTGGCGCTCACGCAGGATCTTCTCAAAAAGCACTCTCTCGTGTGCAACGTGCTGGTCGATGATCCAGAGGCCATCTTCGCCTGCGGCGAGAATAAAGGAATCGCGCAGTTGGCCCAGCGGCCTAAGTGAGCCGAGATGGTTGAGGGATTTGGCCGCCTGCTCGGCTTCAACCAGAGCCGTCGCCGCCGTCGGACCGCTTCCGTAACCTGTTGCTCCATTGGGGTTTGGGCTGCAATCCCCGGCGCTTTGTGCCGAGGCGGGAGCCAGGAGCGCGTCTGCTGCCGCGCCCCATGCCTGAAGATCGAGACTGGGAACGGCCCGATCTTCGGGAAGGCCTCCGACCCCGAAGGGAAGCGAGCCGGGAATGGGTGACGGAACTCGCGACGTGAGTTGGAAAGCTACGGCATCAGCGGGTTTGGCCGGATCAGAGTCCGGAACTCCCGGCAGTGGTGATGCTGCCTGGGGCATCAGCGACGGGCTCGCTGTGGGCTGCGATCCGATTGCGGCGATGAACTCAGCGGCTGGCCTTGCATGGATGAGCGCGGTGCGCAGGCTGTCGCGGACAAAGTCATGGACATGACTTTGCTGGCGAAAACGGACCTCGGTCTTGGCGGGGTGAACGTTCACGTCCACCTCTTCGGGCGGCATTTCGAGGAACAAAAGGACCACCGGGAAGCTGGTGGGCGGAATCACGTTGCGATAGGCCTCTGTGATCGCGTGTAGTAGAAGCCGGTCGCGGATGAGGCGCTTGTTGATGAAGATGTAAATGGAGTTGCGGTTGAGCTTTTGCAGCTCAGGCTTGGAGTAGAAGCCGGTGAGCCGCAGAGAGCCGGGCTGGCGCGGGGGCTGATCGGGATCTCTCCTCCACGGTGGGGGCTCGGGAAGGCCGGCACGCTCTAATGGAGTTTCCGCTGTGACAGGAAGCAGTTGGCTGAGCGTTTCCTTGCCAAAAATCTGGTAGATGCGTTCGGCGGTGCGCGTGGCGGGAAGCGCGGAGAGGATGGTGTGGCTGGCGGAGAGCAATTCGAATTGCTTTTCAGGATGTGCCAGCGCGTAATGTGTCACCAGCGCCGTGACGTGCGCGAGCTCAGTGGATTCGGCGCGGAGGAATTTGCGCCGCGCGGGAGTATTGAAGAAGAGATCCGCGACAGCGATCGTGGTTCCGCGAGGCAAAGCCGCATCTTCAACGCGATGAATTTTGCCGCCGGCAATTTCGATGCGCGTGCCCGCTGTTTCGTCGCCGGTTGCCGTCTCGAGCGTAATGCGCGCGACAGAAGCGATGGAAGGGAGCGCCTCGCCGCGAAAGCCAAGGGTCGCAATCGACAGCAGATCGTCCGCGGTGTGGAGTTTGGAAGTTGCGTGGCGCTCGAAGGCCAGCAGAGCGTCGTCGCGGTTCATTCCCTGGCCGTCGTCGGAGATACGGATCAGCTTGCGTCCGCCGCCTTCCACTTCCACCCGAATGCGCATGGCTCCGGCATCCAGCGAATTCTCAAGGAGTTCCTTCACCACGGAGGCGGGCCTGTCCACCACTTCGCCGGCGGCGATCTGGTTGGCTACCTGATCGGGAAGGATGCGGATCTGGCCCATAAGACCTCAGAGTAACGCAAGCTGATGGGCCAGATCGGGCGTGAATTACCACGGCGAATCGTGCAAAATCCGCACCTATTGCTGTTTCTTGGGATGTGCGGCGGCAGGCTTGGTCTTGGGCGAATTGACGGCCGCCAGGGACGCCGACGAAGGTTGTGTCGTCGCCGGCCCCTCGAGCAAGGTGGCCTTACGGATGACCGCCTCAGGAGATGTGGTGGTGAAGCCGGGGTTGTTGGTCAGTTGGGCGTCATACCACTGCGGAGGCAAATACCACCTTGAATCGCCGGAGGCAGACAGATAGTCGTAGATGAGCGGCATATCGGCCGGCAATCCACCGTGATCGCGCTCGTGAAGGACGACATACGACTTGAGCTCGCTCGAAATCTGGTCGTGGTTGGAGGGGTCTTCCGCCTCCATCAGGGCCACGGCGTATTCCAGATGTGCCGAGGGAATGGCGCCGCGGTCGGCGTCCAGGCGCAACGCGGTGGTCAGATGGTTCAGAGCGTCCTGCCGCTCGTCGGCAGTGCGCGCGGTGAGCCGTTCGAGCTTGGCCAGATAGAAGTTCGCGTATGGATCGTCGGGCCGATCCGTGACCGCGCCTTGCAGGTTCCGTTTGGCCACGGCAAACAGATCGTAGTCCATGGCCAGAATCCCGTTGTCGCGCTTGACGGAGGAGATCGCGGGCCCGAAATCGGGTGAATTAGGACTGAATCCCTTGCCCTTGGTCCGCAGCTCAATCTCCGCCTTCAACTCTCCGTTAAAGAGCGAATCCAGGTGCGCCTGGCGTTCCTTGATGCGCGGTGCGCTGCCCATGAAACCGAGTCCCATGCGCGAGTCCGCCGTTACAACCTGATTGAGCGATCCAAAGAGCCGAGCGACTTCGCGCGGATCGTAGCCCTCTTCGAGCATCAGGTTCACCGCCATATCGTCGGCATCGTCCTCTTCCTTTGAGGCCCAGAGAACCGGCTCGAGTTGCGGATGAATGAAGTAGTGGCCCACTTCCATTCCGGTAGCCAGGCCTGCGCTGCCGCCGAGCAGTCCACCGAGGCGAAGCGGGATCATGGCGCCGCCCAACCCGGCTCCCATGACTAAGGAGCCCACGTCGGTGATCATCTTTTCCTTGTCGGCCTTCTCCTTGGCCAACTCCTCCGCCACATGCTTGTCGCGAATGCGCAGGTAAGCCTGTCTCAACTCAACATGGGCGATTTCGTGCGCTAGGACGTAGGACAATTCCGATTCGCTGTCGAGCATCGAAATCAACCCCGTGGAAAGGTAGATGGTTCCCGTCGAAAGGGTGAGCGCCTTTGGAATGGGATCGTAGAGAACGCGGAACGTATATACGTTGTTGGAGTTCTTGGGAACCAGCCTTTGCCCGATGTGGTTGACGTAGCTTTGCACAACCGGATTGGCGTAGAGACGCTGCCGGTCAAACGAGTCGCCGGAAGCGGCGTCCTGTGACAATCCCATGTTCTCTGTCAGGTTGATGCCGTACGCCAGCTGCATATCGTTTCGGCGCAGCGTATCCCATTCCTGCTGAATGGAGTCCTGGATCTCGGGCATCTGCTCGATCCGGGCGATCTTGTCCTTATCGACGTTGCTGATGTCGTTGGGGTCCTGTCCCTTTTTCTTCCCCGAAAGCGCGTTGGTGAGCTGCGAGACCTGGGCCGGCAAAGATGGCGCTGTGACTCCGCAGAGAAGCAGAGCACAAAAGGCTATAACGAGAAGTCTTTTCATAAGACTCTCCTTTTAAATGAATGCGGCGTGCCAAACTGGCCGCAGACCGTTGCTGGCTGGGGGGAAGGCCCGGTATTCCCCGAGTATAGGCCCGAATTTCGTGCCGAGTCAACGACACGAGCCTGGCACAAATCGCCGCGATTAGAGCGGAGTTTGCGCAGGATTAAAACCAGAAACGAACCGCATTCGGCCATCGGGGATCAGGTGCCTCGCGGACCACAGATACCACATGCAGGGACACCAGCCCGAAGTGTGATCGAAGGCACACGCCGTTCGTGGAATGCACGCGACAATATCTGAGTAAGGCCGGGAAGCTGTAGGCATCGCCGGCCGGGAGAAGGAAACCATGAGCGACCTTGCCACGCTGGCTGAATCCGTTGCCGTCGACCCTCTTGTCGGCCATCCGCCGGACTACCACGTCTTTCACAAGTTCATTGAGCGCTGCAAGAATCTCCCGGCCATCACGACCGCCGTGGTTTGGCCCATGAGCGACGTCGCATTGCGCGGAGCGGTCGAAGCTGCGGCCGCGGGTCTCATCGAACCCACGCTCATCGGACCAGAAAAAGCGATGAAGGCACTGGCAGCGAAGATTGGGACCGACATCAGCGCATTTCCGATCGTGGAGGCCGAAACCGAATCCAAGGCCGCCGAGGCTGCCGTGGTCATGTGCCGCTCAGGAAATGCGCTGGCGCTGATGAAAGGCAGCCTGCATACCGATGAGCTGCTGAAGCCGGCCATGCAGCGCGATACCGGGTTGCGCACGGCGCGGCGCATCTCTCACGTGTTCATTATGGATACGCCGGCCTACGCGCGGACCCTGCTCATCACCGACGCAGCCATCAACATTACGCCGGAGCTGGAAGACAAGATTCACATCGTGCAGAATGCCATTGACCTGGCGCATGCGCTTGGTATCCCTGAGCCCAAGGTGGCGCTGCTTTCGGCGGTGGAGACGGTGAACCCGAAGATCCAGTCCACGCTCGATGCCGCGGCGCTGTGCAAAATGGCCGATCGCGGCCAGATCACGGGTGGAATTCTCGATGGGCCGCTGGCCTTCGACACGGCGGTGAGCGCCAAGGCGGCGCAGATCAAGAAGCTGGTTTCGCCAGTCACGGGCCAGGCCGACATTCTTGTTGTTCCGGATCTCGAAAGCGGCAACATGCTCGCCAAGCAGCTCGAATATCTCGGCGGAGCGCAACTGGCCGGCATCGTGCTGGGCGCGCGCGTGCCGACGATTCTCACCAGCCGCGCGGATTCGGCGGAGACTCGGCTCGTGAGCTGCGCCGTTGCGGTGCTGCTGCATTACGCCGCGCATCCGGCGCTGAAGGTGTAACAACCGAGCTGGAGAATACTGGATGGCCTAAGCGGGCGCCATTGATCTTGTGGCGCCCGGCTTGCGTCTGTGGAATTTTTCACAACTTTTCATCTCCGGCCAGTCATTTCCGCGGGACGTACCGTCTATTTTCGGCATCAAAGGCAGTACGTGCGACACGCAGCGCTTTCTAACCGGATTTTCCCATTCCGCCGTTCGCCTGCCGCTGTCGCGCAAAGGAGATCAGATGCCAACCCACGCAACGCAATCAAACAAAGCAGCCAAGACGAGCAATCCGGATGACTTCGCGCCAGAGCAGGTGAAGGAATTGTCCGACGCGCTCAATGCGCTTTTGGCTGACGTTTTTGCCCTCTACATCAAGACGAAGAACTTCCACTGGCACATGAGCGGGCCGCATTTTCGCGATTATCACTTGCTGCTCGACGAGCAGGCCGACCAGATCTTCGCCATCTCCGATGCGATTGCCGAGCGCGTCCGTAAGGTTGGCGGGCAGACGATTCGCTCTATCGGGCAGATTGCGCGGTTGCAGCGCATTAAGGACAACGATTACGAGTTTGTTCCGGCCCACGGCATGCTCGAGGAACTCGGGGCTGACAACAGAGTGCTGGTGAAGAGCCTCCGCGAGGCGCATCAGGTGGCATCCGATGCCAACGACTACGCGACGACCAGTTTGATCGAAGTCTGGATCGACGAAGCCGAGCGTCGGGCATGGTTCCTGTTTGAAGCGACGCGGTAACCGGCGGTTGCGGAGACTTGAGGGGCTGGGGTAAGGTTGGCGCATCGGGCTAACCTGGCGAAATAGCAAGGAGACTCCTCAAGTCAATGGACGCTGTGATCGCATCTCCGATTGCTGCCGCTGCGGGCGGCAGCTTCCTCATCGAGTCACGTACGCCCGATGAAATCTTCACTCCTGAAGACCTGAGCGAGGAACAGCGGCAGATCGCGGCGACGGCAGAGCTGTTCGCGCGCGAGGAAATCTTGCCGCACGCGGCCGCGATCGAGGCCAAAGAGCCGGGCGTACTCGCCGCGGTGTTGCGCAAGATTGCGGAGCTGGGGTTCACCGCGCTCGATGTTCCCGAGGAGTACGGCGGCTTGGGCATGGACAAGGTGAGCTCGACGCTCATCACAGACCACATCTCCGTGCTGGCCAGCTTTTCCACGGCGTTTGGCGCGCACATAGGCATAGCAACACTGCCGCTGGTCTGGTACGGGACCGAAGAACAAAAGCAGCGTTACCTGCCGAAACTTGCTACATGCGAGTGGATCGGCGCGTATGGATTGTCTGAGGCCAGCTCGGGATCGGATGCCATGAACATCCGCACGCGGGCCATGCTCTCTCCTGATGGAACCCACTACATTCTGAACGGCGAGAAGCAGTGGCTGACCAACTGCGGCATCGCGGACCTGTATACGGTCTTCGCCAAGATTGATGGAGAGAAGTTTTCAGCGTTCCTGATCGAGCGCACGACGCCGGGCCTGACTGTGGGAGCGGAAGAACACAAGCTGGGGATTCATGGATCGTCGACCTGCCCCCTGGTTTTGCAGGATTGCAAAATCCCGGCAGGAAACCTCCTGGGCGAGGCCGGCAAAGGCCATCACATTGCGTTCAATGTGCTGAACGTGGGCCGCTTCAAATTGGGAGTGGCATGCATTGGCGGCGCACGGCACGCGCTGGCACAGATGATTCGCTACGCCAAGGAGCGCAAGGCGTTCGGCAAGCCGATCGCCGAGTTCGGACTGATCCAGCGCAAGATCTCTTCGGCAGCGGCGCAGCTTTACGCAGCGGAGAGCATGGCCTACCGTACGGCGGGCCTGATCGATGCCCGGTTGGATGACGCGCGGCGCGAAGCGGCGCATGCGAATGAGGCCGGCAGCCCTTCGGTCCAGGGCATCGATGTTCCGCGCAAAATTGAAGAGTACGCTGTCGAGTGCTCCATTTTGAAGGTCTACGGCTCCGAGATGCTCACACTTGTAGCGGACGAGTTGATTGCCACGATGGGCGGGTACGGGTACGTCGAAGAATATCCGGCGGAGCGCACCTACCGCGATGCGCGAATCAACCGCATCTTCGAGGGAACGAACGAGATCAACCGGCTGATCATTACGGGATGGATGATGAAGCGCGCGATGAGCGGAAAGCTGCCGCTGCTCACGGCGATCAAGCGCGTGATGGACGAAGTGATGGAGCCGCCTGCGTTCGGCGGCGAGGCGGAGCCGGGCCAGCCGCTGGCGCACGAGGCTTCGGTCCTGGCAGCAGTAAAGAAGATGGCGTTGTTCGCGGCGGGAGTGGCCAGCCAGCGATTCATGACGGCGCTTGAAGAGCAACAGGAGATCATGGCCGACCTGGCCGATATGATCAGCCAGGTCTTCGCGCTCGAGTCGGCGCTGGTGCGCGCACAGAAAATTGCACGAGCGGGACGCGGCTCGGCAGAGGTTGCGGCGGCGATGACAGGACTGCTGGCCGAAGAATCAATGGCGCTGGCTGCGCAGGCGGCGCGGCGTGTGTTGGCTGCGAGCAGCGAGGGTGACGCCCTGACCACGCAGTTGGCGATTCTGCGGCGCCTGGCGCGATCGACGCCGTCCGACGTGGTCACGTTAAGCCGCAGCGTGGCTCGCAGGTGCATCCAGATGGAACGCTATCCTTTTTGAAAGACGAGCTTCCGGTCCTTATGCAGCCCGCGCCGAGTGACTCAAAGACAATTCGTGTATTGCTGGCCGAGGCGGAAAGCTCGCTGGCGGAGGGGCCGCACGCCGAGCGCGCACGTCGCGATGTGGAGGCGCTGCTGCTTCACGCGATCAGTGCAGATGTGCCAGACGCAAATCTGGCCTGGTTGATCGCGCACGACTACGAAACCCTGTCGGCGCATGCAAGCGCGGATTTTCGCGCGCGGGTTGAACGTCGCCGCGCTGGAGAGCCCATTCAATACATTACCGGCGAGGCGGAGTTCTACGGGCTGAGTTTCGAAGTCAATCGCGAAGTGCTGATTCCGCGCCCTGAAACCGAGCACCTGGTGGAGCAGGTCCTCAAACTTGCGCGTGGGATGGAGCGGCCCCGCATCGCCGACATTGGTACGGGATCAGGAGCCATTGCGGTGGCGCTGGCGAGCCACTTGCCAACAGCGCGGATCGATGCGACTGATCAATCTACAGCAGCTCTGAAAGTGGCGCGGGCCAACGCGGCACGAAATAGAGTTGCGGAGAGGGTGCGCTTCCACGAGGGTGATTTGCTGATGCCTTTAGCGGGCAAGCTCTTCGATCTGATCGTCTCCAATCCGCCCTACGTGGCGGAGGCCGATCGCGATTCGCTTGCGGTGGAGGTGCGCGAATACGAGCCCGCGCAGGCGCTGTTTGCCGGCGTCGACGGCCTTGCGATCTATCGCCGCCTGATTCCTGCAGCGTTTGACGCGCTGTTTCACGGCCGCTATCTGGCGCTGGAGATTGGCTTCGGACAGGAACTCGCGATTGGCGCGCTGCTGGCCGCGTCCCGCTTTACTGAAATCGAATTTGCCCTTGATTTGCGAGGCATTCCCCGCGTGGCAATCGCGCGGCGCCCGTAAATCCGGTCGCAGATACGCGTTCTTTAGTGGGGCTTTGCAAAAGCGACAATCAGAGCAAAATAGGCGATGGAGAGAACGCCGCCGCCCGCGAACTTCCACCATTTTTTGGCCTTTGTGTCGTGACGTACAAGCGCAAAGAGTGCGGCGACGATAAGAATAAAATGCCCGATTCCGCCCAGCGTCACCATCATCGGGACGAGCTGCAGTACATGCCCACTACGCAGCGATGACCAGAAGGCGACAGCACCCGCCTGTATGAGGTGGGTAACAAAAAGGTTCATCCCATTCCAAAAGATCGCGATAGCAAATCCAGCGCCGTATCCCCATGGGCTGTTCCGGCGCGCAAGAATGATGACAGCAAAGTAGATCAGTGCCTGAAAGGAGTGGAGAAGACGGAGATCTGGAATGACAATCGCCGACACGAGCAGCGCCACCAGGAAAAGTGTCGCTCCTATGTAGGTCCACACTTGGGCCGAGCGGGGACCGTTCAGCGGATCATTTCTTTTCACTTAATCTCTTACGGTTGAGCTGGGCGATCGGTTCCACCTGAGGCGTGGCCGGTCTTGTTCAGCTCCTTGTGGAAGCCGAGGTCTTTCGCCAGCAGGCTCTTGGTGATGTAAACAACCTGGCCGTAGTGCAGGCCAAAGTGCTCGATGACCTGGTAGACGGCGTCGAGACCGCGCACGTGATAGCCCTGAATCTCGTAGGGCGCGAGCAGTTCCTCAACAGTGAGGCGGTCGAGGATCTTTGCGGCCTCGTCGAGCGTGGCGCCAAGCCGGGCGAGCAGATCGGAGGCAGAGAGTTCCTCCCTGGCCGCGAACTCCGCCGGTCGGTTGCGCAGATCCTCACTCTTGTTGAACGAATCGACCAGCCACTGGCGCACGTTGCCGTCGAGATGAAGCAGCAGATTTCCAATGCTGTTCGAGGCGTCGTTAGGCCGCCACCACACTTGCTCGGCGTTCAGCGGCGCCACACATTCCTTCATGCGCGGCCAATACTGTTCCAGGAGCTTCTTCCGCGAGAATTCAAGGAACAGGGAAGCGAGCTGATTGTCATTTGCAGTCATCACAGAAGCGTCCCCGTTGCGCGCTTCAATTCCACGCACCGCCGGCTAGATCAATTCGTATCCAGCGAACCAGTAGCCGATCTCAAAGGCCGCCGTTTCCGGCGCGTCGGAGCCGTGGATGGCATTTTCCCCAAGAGAGCGGGCAAACTTCTTGCGAATCGTCCCCTCTTCGGCATTCGCGGGATTGGTGGCGCCCATCAGCTTGCGCAGATCCGCAATTGCATTCTCTTTCTCAAGAACCATGAGGAAGAGTGGACCTGAAGACATGAAGTCCGTGAGGCCTGAGAAGAACGGCTTTTCGCGGTGAACGGCGTAAAAGCCCTCGGCCTGGCGTTTGGTGATGAATTCCTTCTTGACGGCGACGATGCGGAAGCCGCCCTTGTCAATTTCAGTGAGGATGGCGCCGGCAAGTCCATCGGCTACCGCGTCCGGCTTGATGATGCTGAAGGTTCTCTCGAGCACTCGTGAATGGCTCCTTCGCAGTGATTTCTCTCTTATTCCATTGTAACGGAAGGGCTTTCGACGCCGCGCGCGAGGCCAGGAGCGGGCCGATTCAAATCGCAAATTCCGCGCGGTGGATGAACTGTTATCTTTTGCAATGTGTGCGGACAAGACAATTTATCCCCCAAAAGTGGTACTCCAGCCCCCCTTTTTACCGCAGACAAACAATTTGGATTCTGCTACAAGTAGTGGTGTACAGAGAATTGTTCAGGGTTCGGACAGCAGAGCACCAAGTGCCGATAGACTGAATTTGGGGATCATTGATGGCTTTGCTTGTACTCCAAATTGCTGCCGTGGTTGCGATCGCTTTGATTCTTGTGAAGTGGCGCAAGAGCGTGCAGCGACGCAACGCGCAGACATGGGATACGTTGCTGGCCCGCCTTCGCCCTGAATGGAGCGCGCGCGAGTTGAGCGACCACTTTTTATGGCAAGAAGGTCTGAGCGCTACCCCTGAAGATGCCTGGCATCGCATGGAAGGGCCCAAAGGCCTGTGGGTGATCTACCAGAATGCGCGAGTCATGCAGGAGATGGCGGACTTCGCGGCCAAGCACTGCGATTCCGTAGATCGCCTGCTCATCGAGACCTTGCACAGCGACGCAATGCAGATTCGAGTTTGCGTATTGGCTGCCTTAGGACAATATGCGTTTCGGCACGCTAGCGAGGGTGTTCGCGTGAATGCCTTCCGCGCCGCATCCATCTACACCGGCATGGCGGCCCGCATGACGCAGTTGCTGCAAGAACACGCAGCCGTCATGGTTCCGGACTTTGTCGCCGCGATGTAACCCGGATTCCTCCTTCGAATAAGAAAACCCCGGCTGCTGCCGGGGTTTTCATTTGCGTACGCGCAAGGTAGCGCGGGCTCACTGTTGCATCGTGCCAAGAAACGCAACAATCTTTGCGTATTCCTCCTCGGTCAAACGGAAGGTGAGCGCGGCAGCCGTCTCTTCCACCTGCTTTTGGCTGCGCCCGCCGACAATCGCTCCTGTAATGGCGGGGTTGTGCAGCACCCAGGCAACTGCCACCACCCCAGGAGTCACGCCATGTCCGCTGCCAATCTCACGCAGCAATTCGACCAGGCGCAGATTCTGGCTCAGTCGCGGCTCGTTGAATTCCTTGTTGTTGCGCCGCCAGTCGTCGGGGGCAAGGCTTGCCGCGCGCTCGGCGGTCATCTTACCGGTCAGCATGCCTGAGAGCATGGGCGAATAATTGATAACGCCGATGCCGTTGGCCTGCGTGAAGGGGAGAATCTCAGCCTCGATAGCGCGGCGTAGCATGGAGTAAGGCGGCTGCACGCTGGTGATGGGCGCGATCTTCATGGCGCGCTTCATCTGGTCGACAGAGAAGTTGGAAACGCCAATCCAGCGAACCTTGCCTTCTTCCTGCAAACACGCCAGCGTCTCCCATCCTTCTTCGACCTCGTCATCGGGCTTGGGCCAGTGAATCTGGTAAAGGTCGATCGTGTCGACCTGAAGACGCTTGAGCGAACCCTCAACCTCTTCTGCGATCGAAGACCGTTTGAGCGAGTTGTAGACCGAGCGATCGGCGTGCCAGGGCAGCGCGCACTTTGTAAAGACGTAGGGCTTGCGCGAAAGCGATTTTATTGCACGCCCAACCATCTCTTCCGAGTGGCCGAGTCCGTAAACGGCTGCCGTATCAATCCAGTTGACGCCCAGATCGACGGCGCGATGGATGGCGGCGATGGAGTCCGCGTCGTCCTGGGGACCCCAGGCGTGTGCCCAGTCGCCGCCGCCGATGGCCCAGGTGCCCAGGCCGATGGGGGTGAGTTCAAGATCGGAGTTGCCGAGAGTACGCAGGGAAAGCGAAACAGTTTGTGTCATGTCTAAAGCGTAGATGCATTGAGCGGTCCGGGCGCTGCGGAAAAAAACAGCAAACTGTTCAAAATTGCACAGTTTTCATTCCGGCAGCATTTTACCGTGGGGCGCAGTGCACTCCCCAGAGCGGCGGCAGCGCTGCCGGAACAACCGGCCTTCCCCTTGAGGGCCGCACACCCTTTCTCGCTGCCGCCGTACTGCTCGGGTTCGGCCCGAGTGAAGAGTCCACTGGTGGGATTCTTCACCAACCCGCCGCCGGCGGAATTCCGCGCTAATTCAAAAACATGGTCCGGTAGAGCGTGTCGCGCTGGACGGGTTTGAACACCGCGTCGCGGATGATCGCTCTCAGGCGGCGCGGGCACGCACGGTTTTCGCAGATTTCTTAGCCACTCTTTTGCGCGCGGCTTTTTGCCGGGGCACGACAGAAAGGCGCAAGTCCATGGTGTTAAGCACAGCGACGAGGGTTTTGAGCGTCGGATTGCCCTTGGGCGAAAGCGAGCGGTAGAGCGACTCGCGGCTCACGCCGGCTTTGGCAGCTACTGCACCAAGGCCTCCGTAGGCCTCTGCGAGAGCGCGCAGCATAACTAGACTCACGCCGCGGTCCTCGGGGTCATCGAGAGATTCAAGAGCAAGTTTCAAATACTCGACCGCAAACTCGGGATCTTTGCGGAGTTCTTTGACTTCCCATTCGTGATGAGATACGGCTCCAACAAGCTTTTTCATGGTTGCCTCCTTTTCCACTCCGCCCAATAGGCCTTGGCACGCGCGATGTCCTTATCCTGGCTGCTTTTGTCGCCGCCGCAAAGCAGGACAATCCAGTGTTCGCCGAATCGTCCGCAATAAACGCGATAGCCGGCCCCGACGTGAACCCGCAGCTCCAGAACTCCCCCGCCTACTGGCCTCGCGTCCCCCAAATTGCCCTTTTCGAGTTGGTCTATCCGAGCGACGATTCGCGCTTTTGCCAGCTTGTCCTTGAGGCGCTCCATCCACTCCTGAATAGGAACATGTCCAGCTTCGTCCTGATAGTGGACAACTTCAAGCATGGGCTAAGTGTAGCATAAAAGCTACAAGCTGGAATTGAGAGAGTGGCGTATAGTGGATCGCGATGAATACCTCGGTCGTCGTTGAAACTATTGCGGGCGCCGCAGCCTTGATTGTTGCCGCCTTGAGCTACCTTTTCACAAAAATGAAGGAGCGAGAAGCGGACTGGCGCAAGTGGAAATACGAGCAGTACAAAGAATTCGTAGCGGCGCTGAGCGGGAACGCTGGGCCTGAGAGTCAACAGGTTTTCTTTAAAGCATGTAACTCGCTCAACCTGATTGGGTCCCGTGGTGTCCTGGCCTCACTTCAATCACTCATTGCCTCTTTCAACGCGGACAACCCTCGCGAAGAGAACAACGCCCGAATCTCAAAACTCATTTGGGAAATACGGAAAGACCTCCGGATCCCCGGAACTCCGGGAGCAGAAGAGTTTTCCGCGCGCCTTTTGGTTTCACTCGGAAAACGCACAGAAAGGCAGTGGGAGCAGTCCTGCAAGCTAGTTTAGGAACATCGTCCGGTAGAGCGTGTCGCGCTGGACGGGCTTGAAGCCGGCGTCGCGGATAATGCGGCGCAGCTCTTCTTCCGTCGTGCAATTCGAAGTGCCGGCGGCGCGCACAACATTTTCTTCAAGCATCACGGAGCCCACGTCGTTGCCGCCGAAGTGGAGGCCGAGCTCGAGCACCTTCAACCCCTGCGTGACCCAACTGGCCTGCACGTTCTCAATATTGTCGAGATAGAGACGCGAAAGTGCGAGAACCTTTAGATATTCAACAGAAGTGGCTTCGTCCCATCCGCGGCCGCCGAGCGCGGTGTTCTTCGGCTGGAAGCTCCAGGGGATGAACGCCGTAAATCCGCCGGTCTCTTCCTGCAGGCGGCGTACTACTTCAAAATGGTTGATGCGCTGATCAAAATTCTCGCCCACGCCGAACATCATGGTCGCAGTGGTGCGCATGCCCAGTTGATGCGCCGTCCGGTGAACGCTGACCCAATCTTCTGTGTCGCACTTGAGGCGCGCAATGCGATGGCGAACCTCGTCGTCGAGAATTTCGGCGCCGCCGCCGGGAATCGAATCAAGGCCGGCGTCGCGCAGGCGAGCGATGGTCGTGCGCAAATCGAGATTCGAGTACTCCGCGATTGCGAGCACCTCTGATGCCGACAAGCAGTGCAGCCAGATTGCAGGGAAACGCTCTTTGATGCCGCGAAACAGTCCCTCGAACCAGTCGATCTTCAGATCGGGATGGATGCCGCCCTGCATCAGCACGCCCGTGCCGCCCATCTCCAGAGTCTCGGCAATTTTTTCGTAGATCTTCTCGAAGTCGAGAATGTAGCCGTCGTCGGAGTTAGGGTGGGGCTTGCCGTTGATGGGCAGCGGGCGATAGAAGGCGCAGAAGGTGCAGTACTCGGTGCAGTAGTTGGTGTAGTTGATATTGCGATCGATGATGTAGGTGACCACGCCCTCGGGATGCAGTCGGCGGCGCACAGCGTCGGCCTCGAATCCCAGCCCGATCAGGTCAGGGGATTGAAAGTAATCGAGTGCCTGCTGGCGCGAGATCGGCATAGCTTCAATTCTACAGAGATCAGAGACCAGAACACAGAGGCCCAGGCGCTCGAGAGAAGCTTCACTTACCCCTGAACAGGAAAATTCCCCTTGTCAGCAATGCCCGGCCCTGCGTCCGCGCCAGATTGGACGCGGTGGAGATGCCGCTGAACAGAATGAAGAAATCGAGGAACGCCCTCACGAAACCTTTTTTGTTCGCGGCTGCCATCGGTGAAGATCCCTTGTGTTCAACCATCCATCTTTCAGATGCGAAACCGAGCCGCCAGTCGCAGGAATCCGCGTCGCCATCCGACTTATGACATGTACCGCCTTTGATGCCAGATCCACGCCGTGCGGATGATCTCGTCGAGCGTTGTGTAGCGCGGGTTCCAGCCCAGTTCACGGATGGCTTTTTGGGAGCCGGCAACGAGTACGGCGGGGTCGCCGGGACGCCGGGGATGAAGCTCGGCCGGGATCGGATGGCCGGTGACGCGGCGCGCGGACTCGATGACCTCCCGCACACTGAAGCCTTGACCGTTCCCCAAGTTGTAAATGAGCGGGCCCTGGTTTTCTGGCTGGGCGCCGAGTGCCGCAAGTGCCAGCAAGTGCGCCTCGGCCAGATCGGAGACATGAATGTAGTCGCGAATGCACGTGCCGTCAGAGGTTGGGTAGTCGTCGCCGAAGATGCGGATCGAGGCGCGCCGTCCCAGCGCGACGTCGAGAACCAGCGGGATCAGGTGGCTCTCGGGCTCGTGGGCTTCGCCGCGGGTGATGCCTGCGGGGCCCTCGTGCGCGCCAGCCACGTTAAAGTAGCGCAACGATGCGTAACGCAGGCCGTGAATGCGATTGAACCAGGCCAGCATCTGCTCTACAAGCAGTTTGGACTGACCGTAGGGGTTCGACGGCGCCAGGCGCGCATCCTCCTGAATCGGAACGGATTCCGGCTCACCATAAACGGCTGCGGTGGAGGAAAAGACCAGCCGTTTGGGACCGCAGGCGAGAACCGCCTCAAGCAGCGCGAGAGTGGACGCGGTGTTGTTGCGGAAGTAGATTTCGGGCCGCACCATCGATTCGCCGGCCTCAATGAGCGCGGCGAAGTGCAGCACGGCGTCGAAAGGCTCGTTCTGTTTCCGTGCGGAAGTAAAAATGTCCTCGATGGCTCGGCGATCGGCCAATTCGCCCTCGATAAATTCAACTCCCGATGGAAGCAGATCGCGCCGGCTGTGGCTTAAATTATCGAAAACGAGGGCTTTATGGCCCCTCTCAACGAACAGGCTCGCAACCGTGCCGCCGATGTATCCTGCCCCGCCAGTAACAAAGATCTTCACAAAAAAGCTACCTCTCCGCAACAGAATGGTTTAAGTTGAGTCTATAAGAACTGTATGATCGTGCGGACATCCGAGCCGCATGGCCTGATTATCCCGCCTGGGCAGCACACAGAGCCGGGAACTTGTACATAGCGCCTTGGGAGTACAAGAGACGAGAGCCGCACAGGTGCTCCCAATCTGGCGTTCATGCAACGCATCTTCAGTCGCGAGCCTCGCGGCCGATTCCTTTTTGAAGTGCCTTGGATCTTGAAGGAAAGGAACGGAATAAGCGTGGTCAGCCGGCCGGTTCGGGTGAGTATTCAGGCAGATTCCCCCGTGCCCTTGGTACCTTCACATACACAATTTGGGTGATCTGTGAGTAACTAACCCGTCCGTATAATGGTAATGGTTTCATTCCAAATTTCCCTCAAGGAATCCGGACTTGGAAGCGATGGGAGGGATAGGCGGAGCCATCGGGATAATGGGTAGTTTGATGGCGCTGCGCGGCCCATCGTTTTTAGCCGCCAGCCCCACCCGACTCTCGAATCCCTCTTCGGTGCATCAAACCGAGTTGGCGAACGATTGAACGATGGTACAAGTTGGAAGAACGCAGCAGTCAAGTTGGCTTTGAGGTTTGCGTTCCGCGATTTTGCAATACTTCCCAAAGCAGCCTTCGAGCGTGAGGGCGGCTGCAAGCGAGGTTTAGAGAAATGGCGACGTCGTATACCCCTGGACCAGGCACATTCGTCGGATTGCTTCCCGAGCCCGAGACCCGTCCGCTTGCCTTTTTGATGAGCGGCGGCATCAACGTGGCGATCGCCGTGACAGCCATCGTGATCGGCATGACGGCGCAACACGTGCTCCAGCAGCACTACGAGATGACGGAGCTCGTCGTCCCGAATACGCCGCCCCCGCCCGCGGTGAAGATCAGGCAACCACCGCCGCAGGAGCTGCCGCCCCCGCCGGAACCGCCGAAGGTGGAGTTGCAGCCGCGGCAAATCGAGATGCCAAAGCCGAAGCCGGAACCGAAGCCGATCCAGATGGAAGCCAAGGTAAATTTGCCGGTGATGCCGCCCAAGCCGCAGACGGTGATTATGCAACCGCAGCCCAAGGCCGCGCTTACGGCCGCAATGCCTGCGCAGAACAACATGGTTAGGCCTTCCACCGCGCCCGTTCATCTTGGCGAAACTTTTGGCGCGACTCCCAATCCCAATGCCACTCGTCCGGCCACGGTGGCCGCGATTGGCAATCCTTACGGCGGCATGAACGGCCCGGCAGTGGCGCCGCATGGAGTGGTAGGGTCGACCGGTCTCGGCAATGGAACCAAGTATGGCTCCAGCGCCGGTAACCTGGGCAAGGTTGCTTCTGCCGGCATTCCCGGAGCCACAGGCACTGGCCCGGCGAATTACGGCAAGGTCGGTTCGGCAGGAATCCCGGGCATGACGCAGGTAGCCGCACCCAGGATGAACACGCAGGTGATTCACTCAACCGCGGTGGAAGTCCTTTCCAAGCCGCCGGTGCAATACACGAGCGAAGCGCGGCAGATGCGCGTCGAAGGTGATGTGGTGCTCAGTGTGACCTTCCTGGCCAACGGGCAGGTGATTGTGCATGGCGTGCTTCAGGGTCTCGGTCACGGGCTTGACCAGGAAGCGATGCGTGTCGCGCAGCAAATCCGATTCCGCCCCGCGACCAATGACGGCCAGCCGGTGGACGTAACGACCAAGATTACCATTACGTTCCAATTGGCATAGATCCGGGCCGCAATTGGCGTAGCCTTACCTTGGTAAGGATAAAAATGGCCAATACTCAGCCGCTGCGCCCGGTAAGGCTCGAGAGGCCGGGAACAAAGCCGCAAAGAGATCAATAGGAGTCACAAATGAAGTTTCGGAAGATCCCCCTAACCTTCCTGATTCTGATGTTGGGCGCTGTATGTGCGCACGCCAAGAAGGAGCCAAAGTACGAACAGGCGCGCCAGCTCACGCCCGAACAGGCTGCATTGGTACAAAAGGCCATCGCGCAGGAAAAGGTGCTCATCAAGAACATCCAATTGCGCACCCCGCTGGTGGAAACCTACATTCAGGACACGCGTCCCGACGTCAAGCTATACGAAGTGCCCACCGACGACCAGTACATGCTCAGCCGTGTGGACTTCAGCAAGGGATTTTTCGATAAAACCTACGAGCCGAAGGCGGAGGCCCATCACGGATTCTTCAAGGGATCCTTATCCGCGATGACGGGGCTCAGCAAGGCTCTGGGCCTTGAGAAGTTTACCTACAATCCCAACGGGTTTATGGAAATGATGTTTATCGACCCAAACGGATTCGACCAGCAGCATTATGTGTTCAGCTTTGTGCGCCGCGAGTTTCTGGGGTCGGTGCGCACCTGGGTCTACGATGTGCATCCCAAGGCTGACGTCAAAGGCATCGGCCGGTTCTACGGGCGCATCTGGGTCGAGGATCAAGACGGCAACGTCGTGCGCTTCAACGGGACCTATACCGGACCCACCACCGAAGACGCCTCAAAGTACTTCTTCCACTTCGACAGTTGGCGCATGAACGTGCAGCCCGGAATCTGGCTGCCGGTGGCCGTCTATGTCGAAGAGACGCAGCGCACCGAGGCCGAAAAATCAGTTGGCCTGAAGGCGCAGACGCATTTCTGGGGCTACTCTCTGAAGCTGCCCACCCGCGAGAGCGAGAACGTGAGCGTGAAGGTCGACGAGGCCGTGGACAAGAGCGACGACTCGCAGGATGTGGGCCCGCTTCAGGCTTCGCGCATGTGGATCACCCAGGCCGAGAACAACGTCATTGATCGTCTGGTGGAAGCGGGCTTGGTTGCGCCGCTCAATTCGGGCGGCTATGAGAACAAGGTTCTCGACCAGATTGTGATCAACCTGGTGGTGCCCAACAATCTGGCCTTCACTGACCAGATTCACACGCGCGTGCTGCTTACCGATACCGTCGAAGCGACAACCGTGGGCAATACGATCCTGCTGAGCAAGGGCCTGATCGACTCGCTGCCCAGCGAGGAAGCGATCGCCTCCGTGGTAGCCATGGAACTGGCGCACATCGCCATGGGACACCACATCGACACCCGCTATGCGTTCAACGACCGGCTCCTATTCCCCGACACAGCCACGTTCCAGAAGATCGATATGAACCACACCGATGTGGACAACGAATCCGCGTCGAAGAAGGGGATGGAGTATCTCGAAAACTCCATGTACAAGGACAGGCTGCCGAACGCGGGTCTCTATTACGAGCAGTTGGCGGATCGGGCCAAGGTGCTGAAGGCGCTCAATACGCCGATGCTGGGCGACTCGTTGATGAAGCCCGATGGCACGCCGTGGATGGCCGCGCTGGAGCACGATGCTCCCAAGCTGAACTGGGACGACCTGGCGCAGACACCCGCATTGCCTCTGGGAAGCTGGCTGAAGACCGATCCCTGGGACGACTCGGTACACATGCTGAGCGCCAAGCGCTACGCGCCGATGAACGCTCGCGACAAGATGCCGTTCGAGGTAACGCCGATCTTCTTCAAGCTTCAGCACTATGAAGAGGCCAGCGTGGAGCCGGCCGCAGCTCCGCCCGTAGTTGCCGCGCCTGGCGCACAGCCGGCGAACGATCAACCGGCCGCGGCGCCCGATAATGCTCAACCCGCTCCGCCCGCACAAACGGGCAGTAGTTCAGCAGCCGCGCCCGACCAGCAAACTGCTGCCGGCAGCGCGCCCCAGGCCCAGCAACCGGCGGCGCAAAATCCGCAGCCGTAAGCTGAATTGAGTCCCGCCGAAACCGCGTGCGATGCCCCGATTTCAAAGGCGCGTCAAGCCGGTTCGGATTATCAGTCTAAGCTGCGTTGTTAGTTCGATCGAAGAATCACAGGAAGTGGATGAACGCTGTGTTTATGAAGAGATTGACCCTGGCGTTTTTGCTCATCGTGCTCTCGTTCGCCGTCGTTTCCGCGCAGGCCCAAGTGGTTCCCGCGGCTACGTCGAGCGGCTTTCACCTTTCCGCCGGCGCGCTGGGTTCGATGGCTCAGCCTGATTATGCCGGGGAGGGAATCGCGCAGACCAGCCCCAACCGGCTCTATGGCACCGGCGCTTACGTGGACCTCCATTTCAGCCGCTGGGTGCAGTTGGAAGGCGAAAGCCACTGGATGCGATTCAACACCTATAAGGGAATCACGGAGGATACCTACCTGGTAGGTCCGCGCATTCCCATTGTCACGTTTCACCGCGTAACGCCGTATGGCAAGTTTCTCGTTGGCCTGGGCACCGGCAGCTTTCTAAGCGGGGATACGTTCGTGCTCGCTTACGGAGGTGGCGCGGACGTCCGGCTCACGCGCCGGTTAACGCTGCGTGCGATCGACTTTGAGTATCAGCAGTGGCGCGTGACTCCCACGCTCTACCCCTACGGCGGCAGCGTCGGCATCAGCTACAAAATCTTCTAAAAGCGTTTCTTAGTTCGCAGTTCAGAGTTCATTTCGTGCGTCTGGGTCTGCGAACTGCGAACTGCGAACTACGAACTGTGAACTGCCCTTACGGCACGACGTGCAGCGGCGTCGCCTTGGCCGTGGGCATCGGAACATGCAGGATTCCCGCCACTGTTGGTGCAATCTGCCGCATATCCACCAAACCCAAATCGCGATGGTGCGCGACCCCGGCGCCTACCGCAAAAAATGACGAGCGCATCTCGGGATAGTCGGGCGAAAACCCATGCGCGCCGCGGTCGCTGGGATTCGGATTGACAAGGCTGCCGGTGAGTGCGCTTCCGGCATAGAATCCGGGCTTCAAGACCACGAGAAGCGCGGCATCGGGGAATCCGCCGCGCTTATTGATTGCGTCGTGATCGAGAATCTCCGCGATTCCGTTCCCCGGGTCCGCCGCGAGGCCATCGAGCATCGTCTTCACCTGCTGCTCGGTTGCGCGATCGCTGGGATCGTGCAGCATAACAGCTACCATGCCTCCGGCCATCCACGGCTCAGCTTTCCATGAGGTGACCACTGGCGCTTTGCCCGGTGCCATGGTCGCTTTAATAAGGCCCGCCTGAAGAAACGGAATGGCGAGGTTGACCGATTTCGAGACATTCATGAAACCGTGGTCGGAGACGATGACGAGCACTGCATTGGGATTGTCGGCGAACACCTGGTGAGCCAGGCGAGCGATCATGCCGTCGAGCGCCTCGAGGTCGGCGCAGGCCTCAGGGCTGAAGGGGCCATGCTGGTGCTGGGTCTCGTCGAGCGAGCTCAGATGAAGAGTCATGAAGGCCGGCTTGAATCGCCGCAGGATCTCAAGAGTGTATCGGGTCTTCGTCTCGTCGCCGGCGATCGAAGTGTCGTTGCCGCTCATGTACGGGCCGGCCGCGGGCTTGAGTTGCTGGATGAGGGTGTCCGGGCGTGAGAGCGCGGAGTTCAGAAGCTGGTCGTCGGGATTGTACGAGCTCGAGGCATCGGGGCCGCGCCAGTACTCGGGGATCAGGTAGTCAACATCGGTGGCGCCGACACTCACTGGCCAGCCAATGCTCGCCGTGCGCAATCCGGCGTGGTGCGCAACCTGCCAGAGGGTGGGTACGCGAATCTGCGGAGCATACCAGTTCCACGCTTCAAAATATCGCTGGAAGGGATCGAATTCGTGATTGTTATAAATGCCATGCTCGGCGGGCCAAACGCCTGTAATCAGCGTAGTGTGACTGGGATAAGTGACGGTAGGCCAGATGCCGACCACGCCGTCTGCGTACGTTCCGTTCGCAAGGAGCGTGCGAAGGTACGGGATCTTCATTCCATGCGCATCGGCCTGCGTAATGTACTCGGGCTTGAGGCCATCGATGGAGATCATCAGCACGGGCGCCGCGTGGACCGCGAGCGCGGAGACGATCAGAACAAGCGGCAGAACCAAAAAACGGCGTAAGACTGCGTTCATGCGGAGTGCTCCTCTTAGCATTTTGATGGGAAGCGACGAAGCCGTCCGCACTCTCAAGTTAAATTCACAGGCGAGCGGCGATGAGGTCTGCGGGGGAAGTATACAGGGATCGGCGGACAGTGAGCAGTGGCCGGTCGTCACGACGCAAAACGGGCCGCTCTTCCAAGCGGCTTCTCTGTGAACCGCGAACTACGAACCAAGAACTGCCTCTTACTGCCGGCGAAGTCGCGCTCTTGCAGGTTCTGGCGACGCGCGATTGCGTTTTCCGGGTTTATGTTAGTCTGTGTTCTCTGGAGCGGTGCAAACGCTGACCGCGCCGGAAATCCTCGCGTAACTGGCGATTCAGGTGGGCCACCACCGGGGAGCGCGAGGCAGTTCTCAAGCGGTTCCGGAAGCGCTTTGTAAGCGTCAATGGAGCCGGAAGCCGATCGCCTGGGCATTTTCTTCTCAGATCTTCAGCGACCGCAACGAGAGGACTGCCCATGACTGCGTTCCGCGATTTCTGTTTTGCTTCCGATCCAGAGGTGTTCGAGGCGATTGCCGGCGAGGAGATTCGCCAGCAGCAAGGAATCGATTTGATTCCCTCGGAGAACTATACCTACCCTGAGGTACTGGCCGCGCTCGGGTCGGTGCTCACGAACAAATACTGCGAAGGATACCCGGGACGCCGCTACTATGCCGGCCAGGAATTCTCTGACCGCCTGGAGAACCTGGCGCGTGAACGTGCTTGCCGCCTCTTCCGCGCCGAGCACGCGAACGTGCAGCCGCTTTCCGGCTCGCCGATGAACCAGGCCGTCTATCTGGCGTTCATGAAGCCGGGGGACACGATCCTGGGCATGGACCTTTCACACGGCGGCCACCTGACCCATGGGGCGCCGGTGTCGCACATGGGACAGCTCTTCAACTTCATCCGTTACAAAACGGAGCCGGGGCGGGCAGGGGCCATCGACTTCGACGAGGTGCGGCGCCTGGCTCTCGAAGCGCGGCCGAAGATCGTGCTCTGCGGCTACACCTCGTACCCGCGCGACTACGACTATTCGGCCTTTCGATCGATCGCTACCGAAGTGGGTGCTCTGGCCATGGCCGACATCTCGCATGTGGCGGGCATGATTGCCGCCGATGTGCTGCCGAATCCGCTCGACGCGGGCTTTGACATCGTGACCACCACGACGCACAAAAGCCTGCGTGGGCCGCGCGGCGGGATGATTCTCTGCCGGAAAGATCTGGCAAAGCAGATCGATAGTTCGGTCTTCCCCGGGCTTCAGGGAGGGCCCCACATGAACAGCATCGCAGCGGCGGCGATTACCTTTCGCAAGGCCGAAGAGAGCAGCTTCAAAATCTACGCGCGACAAATTCTCACGAATGCGCGGGCACTGGGCGATGGGCTTTCTGCCGCAGGAGTAGTTCTGGTGACGGGAGGCACCAGCAACCACATGCTGGTAGCCGACACGATCGCGAGCTATGGGCTGGACGGTAAGAGCGCCGAGCAGACGCTTGAGAAGATCGGCATCGCGACCAACAAGCAGGTGATTCCCGACGACCTGAATCCTCCGCTGCGGCCGAGCGGAATTCGCCTCGGCACACCGGCCTGCACGACGCGCGGGATGACGGAAGCGGAGATGCGGCAGATCGCTTCGTGGATCGCCGAAGCTCTTGCCCATCCCGGCGATGAAGTTCGGATCGAGAGAATTGCAGGCGAGGTCCGCAATCTGAGTGCGAAGTTCCCAATCCCCGGCTTCGATTCGCTGCCGTGGTGAGTCCGGCGCTTCCCGGTCATGGGACGAGCAAGAAAAGGGCCGCTCCGAAGAGCAGCCGCTTTCTAATTACTGTTTTGCGGCGAAGCCGCGTCTGCCCCACCGCAGGTGGTTACGCCGGCGAAGGCGAGCCTTCGGGCAAACCGCCGCCAGTGCCAGTTCCACGGCCTTCGGGTTTGAGAACCTGCTGCGAGCCGCCGTCGGAATCGCCACCTCCGGCCAGCGATGACCGCAGCGCCGGGAGTGTCTTGCCTTCAAGCAGCAGCTTCAGTTCCTCGGCGTCGATCGTCTCGCGCTCCAGCAATGCGGCGGCGATACGGTGCATCGCATCCGCGTTGGTTTCAACCAGGTTATGCGCGGCCTGGTAAGCCTCGTCAATCAGGCGGCGGACTTCAAGGTCGATCTGGCGCGCGGTCTCTTCGCTAAAGTCGCGGTGCTGCGCAATCTCGCGGCCCAGGAAGATCTGCTCTTCCTTTTTGCCGAAGGTGAGTGGGCCCAGGCGGCTCATGCCGTACTCGCAGACCATAGCGCGCGCCAGTTCCGTGGCACGCTCAATGTCGTTGCCGGCGCCCGTCGACATCTGGTTGAGGAAGATCTCCTCGGCGACGCGGCCGCCGTAGAGCATAGCCAGCCGTGTCTCGAGGTACTCGCGCGTGTAGTTGTGCCGGTCGTCGGGCAAATGAACCGTGACGCCCAGCGCCATGCCGCGCGGAATGATGGTGACTTTGTGCACCGGGTCGGAGTGATCGCGCTTGAGCGAAACCAGCGCGTGGCCAGCCTCGTGATACGCGGTAACACGCTTCTCCTCGTCGCTCAGGATCATCGACTTGCGCTCGGCGCCCATCAGCACCTTGTCCTTGGCCAACTCAAAGTCGTACATCGTCACTTGCTTGCGGTTCAGGCGCGCCGCATTCAGCGCGGCCTCGTTCACCATATTGGCAAGGTCGGCGCCACTGAAGCCAGGGGTTCCGCGAGCGAGTACGTTCAGGTTCGTGTCATCCGACACGGGAACCTTCTTGACGTGAACCTTGAGGACTTCTTCGCGCCCGCGAATGTCGGGCAAGCCCACCACCACGCGCCGGTCAAAGCGGCCGGGCCGCAGCAGCGCGGGGTCCAGCACGTCGGGGCGGTTGGTCGCCGCCACCAGAATCACGCCGTCGTTCGATTCAAAGCCATCCATTTCAACGAGCAACTGATTCAGCGTCTGCTCGCGTTCGTCGTGGCCACCGCCCAGGCCTGCGCCTCGATGGCGGCCTACGGCGTCAATTTCATCAATAAAGATGATGCAGGGCGCGTTCTTTTTGCCCTGCTCAAACAGGTCGCGTACGCGGCTTGCGCCCACGCCGACAAACATCTCAACGAAGTCGGAGCCTGAAATCGAGAAGAACGGAACGTTGGCCTCGCCGGCAACGGCACGCGCCAAAAGCGTTTTGCCGGTTCCCGGAGGCCCTACAAGCAGCACGCCCTTCGGAATGCGCCCGCCCAGCTTTTGAAACTTCTGCGGCTCGCGCAGGTACTCGATGATTTCTTTCAGCTCTTCCTTGGCCTCATCCACGCCGGCCACGTCTTTGAACGTGACTTTCTTTTGCTGCATCGAGAGCAGGCGAGCCCGGCTCTTGCCGAACGACAGCGCCTTGTTGCCGCCCGACTGCATCTGCCGCAGCATGAAGAACCACACGGCAATCAGCAACACAAACGGGCCGGCATTGACGAGCAGGGGAATCAGGACGTTGTTCTGCGGCTCCTTGATGGAAAAGTTCACCTTGGAGGCGATCATGGCCTTCAAAAGGTCTTCGTAGTTGCTGGGCAGAGTGGTGTGGAACTCGTCTTTGGGCGAGACCTTCAAGTGGCCCTTCAGCTCGTCACCTTGAATGGCGGCGTCGAGCACCTGGTTATTGACCACCTTGTCATAGAGGTCGGAGTAAGCGTACTCCGGCTCCTTGCCCATGTTCGTGCTTCTCTCTACCACGCCCCACAAAAGGACGAGGCAGATGAGGATGAAGAGCCAAAACATGATGGTTTTAACGCTCGAGTTCACCAACGTCTCCTTTTCGCGGTTGAGGAGAAAGATCCACCGCGACCCCCATTTTCAAACCCCGGCCAACGGCCACTCTTCCTTAGACGCCCCGGCGTCCGGTAAAGTGGCAAAAATCACTCTCCAGCTCTCAGAGACACGCAAGCCGTACCGCCTGAGAAGCAGTAAACAGATTGTACTCCCGGGGCAGCAAATGTTGCATGGCTGACCATAGTACGAAAGAGGCAGGATATTGAGCGTTAACGGTGTTACGCGGTGGATGACGCCGGCTTTCCGGAGCTCCCGGCGTTTGGCGATTCTGCCAAAATGAGCAACTCCGGATCAGGCTCCAGTTCCACCCCGCGCATCCAGACGATTGCGCCGTCAATCTCCAGCACCGGCCAGAGCGCGCGATCGGTCCCTGTAACTCGCATGCGTTCCAGCACTTCCTTCACCTTGTGAAGACCGGCGGAATAGCGGAGCCTGACACGGTCGCCGGGCTTCCAGTTACGCAAAGTGGCTGTCTTTACCGGCGAGCCGGATCGGCCATTTGGAAGTCCGCTCGAAGTCGAGGAGCCGCGAGCCTCAATGCGCAGCCGCAGCCCGAAGGCGGGCGCGTCGATTTCGCCCGGGATCGGCGACTCGTAGGCCTGCGGGGGCACTCCCGTGCTTTTTCCTTTTGGAGCTGGGGTGAGGTCATTCGAAAACCGCAGCTCTCGCGCCGTTCTCTCCGCGCGCAGACCACGCGGCAAAGCAAGCCTCTGGCCTGCCCGGCCGCCGAGCGCAAGCGCCCGCACGGTTTCGGTCGCGGAAAAATCGAGCGCGGCGCCGAACTTTTCCGCTGCATAGCGGATAAGCCGCCGTTGCAGCGCCGGTGCGAGCGCAGCCAGCCGGCTCACCTCGATCGCCAACCCGGAATCGATCCCTGAGCCGGCAGCCCGGCCGCCTCCGCGCACCGGACGCCCCGGCAGCAACAACTGTGGCGCGAGGCGGGCCATCTCCGCCTGCCACCAGGCTTCTTCGTCCTGGGCCAGCGCCGCCATCTGCGCCATGTGTTCGCGCAGCCGGGGGTTCCAATTCTCCAGCAGCGGCAGCAGCTCGTGCCGGATGCGATTGCGCGTGAAGGTCAGGTTGCGATTCGATGTGTCTTCGCGCCAATCCTGGCCAATCTCGCGCAGGTAGGCCTCGACCTCAGCGTGCGTCGCAGCCAACAGCGGCCGCACGATCTGGCCCGCGCCCCCTGGGCTCTGAAGTTTTGGATGAATGCCCGATAGACCTTCAGTCCACGCCCCGCGCAGGAATTTGGCCAGAACCGTTTCCGCCTGGTCGTCGAGCGTGTGTGCAGTCGCAACTGCATCCACTTCGACCGAGGCCATAAGCTGCTGGAACCACGCGTACCGCAAGCGCCGCGCCGCCTCTTCGATCGTCTCCACCGGCTTGCCTGTTTTGGGATCAGGCGCAGCCTCGCGCGACGTATCCACGCGCGCTTCGTGAAAAAGGAGGCCCAACTTCGCGGCCAGGCCGCGGCAGAACTCCAGATCGCCGTCGGCCTCGGCCCCTCGCAATCCGTGGTGCAAATGCGCGGCGTGAAGCACGAGTCCCAGCTCTGTGGCTCGCCCCGCCAGAATTCGCAACAGCGCCACCGAATCCGCGCCGCCGGAGAGCGCAACGGCGAGCCGCATACCGGGCTTCAGCAGCGTGGTATCGATGGCCAGAGATGGAGGCTTCCTGGGACTCACGCATCGATGATACGGCCCGGAGATACAGGCTGGGAGACGTGGGTGAACCGCGCCGCATCGCAGAAAACCCCGCCAAACTTCACAAACCTTCGTACTGCCGCGCCTTTATACTGGCTCGATATGGAAATCCGCACCGCTGAAACAACTGACGCCGCCCTCATCTCCGCGCATCGCCGGGCTATGTTCGCAGAGATTCACCCCCTCGACGAGTCCCTGCTCGATTCGCTGGAGCGACGCTCCGTCGCGTGGACAGAGCGCATGATCCGGGGAGGCAAATACTACGGATGGATCGCGACCGACGCGGGTCGGCCTGTGGCGTCTGCCGGTCTCTTGATTCTCGACTGGCCGCCGCATCCATTCGATCCTGAAGGCGAGCTGCGCGGTTATCTGCTCAACATATACGTCGAGCCGGAATACCGGAAGCGCGGGCTGGCGCATCAGCTCGTTGAACGGTCGATGGCCGAGGCACGCCGGCGCGGAATTCGCGTGGTTACGCTGCACAGCTCGCAAGCCGGCCGGCCGATCTACGAGCGTTTCGGTTTCCACGCAACCAACGAGATGATGCACACGGAGCCCGCAAAAAGCTGAGACCTGGCGCGGTGCTATACTCCACGAGTTATGCAAGTCTTTGCCATTGTTCCGGCTGCGGGATTGGGCACGCGAATGGCCGGCCCGCAGCCCAAGCAGTTTCTGGCGCTCGACGGCGTCCCCATCCTCGTCCACTCGCTGCGCGCTTTCGCGGCTGCGCCTCGCGTTACAGCGATTTACGTGGCCGTGCGCAAGCAGGAGATGGAGCGCGTGGAAGCGCAGGTGGCCGAATACGGATTCGGGGCCCGCGTGCACGTGGTTGAGGGCGGCGAAAAGCGCCAGGAATCGGTGGCCCACGCTCTCGACGCCCTGCCCGCCGAGCCCGAAGACATTGTGCTGGTCCATGACGCTGTCCGGCCGTTGATCGACGCGGCCACCATTGAGCGCACCATTGATGCAGTGGCCGAGTTCGGTGCGGCCATCGTGGGGATGCCGGCCACTGACACGATCAAGCAGGTGGAGCGGACCGCGCACGGGGCGCTGGTGACTGCAACCATTCCGCGCGAGTTTGTGGTGCAGGCGCAGACGCCGCAGGGCTTCCGTTACGGGCTGCTCCGCCGCGCCTTTGCCGAGGCCAACGCCGACGGCTTTGTGGGCACCGACGAGGCCTCGCTCCTTGAGCGTGCCGGAATTCCCGTAGCCGTGGTGCACGGTTCTCAGGTTAATCTGAAGATTACGCAGCCGGGCGACCTGGCGCTGGCCGAGTTCTACCTGCGGCAGCGAGCGCACTGAAAACGGCCGGAAAATTCCAGCATCGCTTGTTTCGCTTTTTCACTCATTCACTTTTCCGCGGGGCATTTCGGCAATGATGGACACACGCATCGGATTTGGCTACGACTCGCACGAATTCAAGTC
>CAYOVE010000011.1:0-35140 GCA_964407295.1 uncultured Occallatibacter sp. | reverse complement strand
GGAACCTTGCCCGACGGCAAAAGTAGCCGTAAAATGAAGAGATTGCAGGAGTCTTGAAGGCAATGATGTTCCTTAGCCGCCGTCTTCTTATCACAGTAGTTGGTTTGGGCCTTATCTGGGTACCCGCGAGCGCTCTTCGGGCGCAGCAGAGTGGTGCTCCCCCGGCCACCGATTCCCAGTCCGCCGCGCCGGCAGGCTCTCAGGGCCAGGCGAACGATCCGCTCAACCGCCAACTCTCCGATAAGGAGCGTTACAAGGCTCAGCACGAACTGCGGCAGGAGCTGAAGGGCCCCTATAAGACCTGGCTGAACGAAGAAGTTCCCTACATCATCAGCGACGACGAGCGAAGAGCGTTCATGAGTCTGGCGAACGATGAGGAACGCGAAGCGTTCATTGAGAACTTCTGGCAACGGCGCAATCCGAATCCCGATTCCCCCGAGAACGAGTTTCGCGAAGAGCACTACCGTCGTATTCAATACGCCAACGACCACTATGCGGCGGGCAAGCCGGGATGGAAGACCGACCGCGGCCGCATCTACATCATGTGGGGCGCGCCAGATTCGATCGACTCCCATCCCTCGGGCGGGATGTATGAGCGCCCCATGGATGAAGGCGGCGGAGAAACATCCACTTTTCCATTCGAAACCTGGCACTACCGTTACCTGGAGGGACTCGGCGAAAACATCGACCTCGAGTTCGTCGATTCGTGTCAGTGCGGCGACTATCACTTCACCATCGACCGCAGCGAAAAAGATGCGCTGAAAAGGGTGCCCGGCGCGGGTCTCACGCAATACGAGGAGATGGGCAAAGGGGACAAGAGGGACCGGTTCACGGGCAATGCTATCGAGGAGCTCGGCAACGGCCCGATGGGCACCAACGATCAATCAAAGGAATTTGACCGGATCGAGTTGGCCGCCAAGCTGTTTGCGCCGCCGCCCATCAAGTTCGGCGATCTTGACGCGGCGCTCGACGCCTTTAGCTCGACACACAAGTTGATGAGCGGGCCGCCTTTCCCGTTCGATGTGCGCACCGATTTTGTGAAGGTGACCGACAGCATGGATATGGTCCCGATCACGATCCAGTTGCGCAACCGCGACATCACGTTCGTGACCAAGGACGGAGTCTCGAGAGGTGAGGTGAACATCCTGGGCAAAGTGACCACGATTATGCACAAGACCGTGCAGACCTTCGAGGACACCGTTGAAGTGGAACAGCCGTCTGAGTTGCTCGAGAAGAGCCTCGATCGCAAATCGCTTTATTGGAAAGCGCTCCCTTTGCAGCCCGGACTATACCGCCTGGACATTGCGATCAAGGATGTCAACAATCCGGATCACATTGGAATCTTTGGACGGGCACTCGATGTTCCAACGTATCAGGACGACAAGATCGGCGCCTCGTCTCTGATTCTGGCTGATGAGATGAACACGGTCTCCTCGCGGCAGATCGGGAGCGGCAACTTCATCATCAGCAACACATTTATTCGGCCGCGCGTGGCGACGGGCATGGCCACGCCGGTGAGCTTCAAGCGCAGCCAGGAGCTGGATTTCTGGATGCAGTTTTATAACCTTGGGATTGACGACGCTACCAAGAGTAACTCAGCAATAGTTACCTACCAGATTACGGACTCCACTGGGGCCGTGATTCTGCAAAAACAGCTGGATTCAAAGGATTTAGGCGCGCACAGTGACCAGTTGACAGTGGAGAAATCTCTCCCCATTGCCGGCCTGGAACCGGGTAGGTACAAGGTCACCGTGACGATCGACGATGCGATCTCAAAACAAGGGATTGCGCAATCGGCTCCTTTTGTCGTCGAATAGGTATCAATCTGTGCACACGCCAACTGAACATGAGAATTCAGGAGCATGCGCGGGTTGTCATTTAAGGAAAACTGCCAGGGACGCGGTGGGATCTCAGATCTGCTGATGAAGCGAAGCACCCATCTCGCCGGTTTAGCCGTGCTGATCGTCTTTGGTGCCGCGCCAGTCTTTGGCGCGGCGTCAGCGTCAGTGTCCGGCCTGATTCGCGATTCCGCGGGTGTGCCTCAAATTGGCGCCGAGGTCCAGCTTCTCCGTCCAGACTTGAGCGTGGTGACCAGCGTCTACACCGATAGCGCGGGCCGCTTTGTCATCTCATCCCTCGCGCCCGGGAGTTACGCTCTCAAGGCGATGGGCCCTTATTTTCTACCCGCCCTGAGAGAGGGCGTGAGAGTTCGCGGCGCAGTCGTCGTCAATCTCACTTTGAACACCCTCTATGAAGTGATCCAATGGCTGCCGGCGAGGCCGCGCGCAGGAGAAACGTCAAAGGACGACTGGGCGTGGACGCTCCGCTCCGCGGCGAATCGGCCGCTGTTGCGCTGGCTTCAGGATGGGCCGCTGGTCGTGGTCTCAGACGGCTCGGGCGCGAGACCGAAGCTGAAGGCGCGCCTGATGGCGACCGGCCAGGCAGGGACATTTGGCGAGAGCGGCGAGCGTTTCTCGACCACCGTTGAAGATACGCCAGTGGACAGCCGCGAGTTGCTGGCCCGCGTCGATTTTGCTCCAGGCACCGATGGCAGCATGGAATCGATGCTGGGCTTCCGGCAGGATCTAGGTATGGCCGGATCGGTGCAATCGGTCGCGGCGGTGACTGTATCGCCGGAGATCGAGGGCGCGGGAGATCAAGGCCTGGATGAAGCGGCGGTGCGCAGCTTCGAGGACATGCAATTCGGACCCGACGTTGACGCCGAGGTGGGTTCGACAGCGGTGATTGGGAGGCTTGGAGGAGAGAGTCCGAGCACCGCGACCGCGATGCTTCCGTTTGTGAAAGTCGAGTGGCGGCACGGCGCCAATGGGATTCGATACCGGCTGGCGACAATGACGCAGGACCGGGCTTCCGGCGAGGACGATTCCGAATCTTCAGCTTGGCTTCCGGCTATGGCGATGCGCGGCAGTACTTTAGCGATCGAGCATGGAACGCATCAGGAGATCGGCTGGGAACGTCAGACCGACTCTTCGGGCTTGGCCGTTGTGGTTTACTCCGATCGCATTGACAATCCAGTGCTTCAGGCGCTGGGCCACTTTGCCCAAGGCGGTTCCGCGACAGACGCAGCCGCGCTCTTCGATCCGTCGAGCGATCTGCTTCGTGCGGCCGGTCCGGCCTTTTCCTCCTCGGGAGTGCAGGCCAGCGCGGAGCGCCGATTGGTTGGCAGCAATCGCATCCGCGTGAGCTACGCAACCGGCGCGGCGCTGGTGATGCCCGCTTTGCCGCAAGGAACGCCACTGGCCGAGGTACTCGGCTCGGCGCATCCAAGGCGAGCACAAACCTATACGATCGCGCTGTCTGGTACGCTCGATGGCTCCCGTACTCGGTGGAGCGCGAGCTATCGCTGGCAGCCGGATGGCACGGTGGCTACCGTCGCGCCCTTCGCTGAAAATGCGTCGGCGCCATTCCTGAACGTCCGCGTGAGCCAGCCCATCCGCGTGACCCGCGACGGATCGGGCGGCCTGGAAGCCTTGCTCGAAGTGAGGAACCTGCTCGCCGAAGGCTATCGCCCCTATGTTCTAAGCGACGGTTCGCTGCTTCTTTTTGCGGACGATCAGCGCAGTGTCCGTGCCGGCCTCGCGTTCACCTTCTAAACTCGCCCCCCAACACATTCGAACGGGAGTGATGATGCGCAGGCGCAACGGCGCCGCGTTTCCACTCTTTTTCCGTGAGTGGTTCAGCTCGCCTCCTCGGGAGTACATTTGGGTCTGGACCGAACATAGTCCAAAACAAAGGAGAGAGCCTCGATGAATTCTGTTCGCTTGAGTCGACGCGCCGCCTTGAAGTCAGGTCTGGCTGCGACGGCGTTGGCCTCGCTGACGGATCTCGCAATGGGAGAAGGACAGCCGCCGGCGCGCATGGGAAGAATTCAACAGGCGGTGTGCCGGTGGTGTTACAAAGACATTCCCCTCGACCGGCTCTGCGCCTATGGGGCGGAGATTGGACTGAAGGGCATCGACCTGCTGCAACCGGAGGAATACGATGTGCCGCGACGCTACGGATTGATCTGCACCATGGGCTACGCGGGTGCGGGCACGATTCCCGATGCGCTCAACCGCCCGGAGAATCACGCGGCGATTGAAGCGAGCCTGCGCACCAACATTCCGCTGGCGGCCAAAGCTGGCATTCCCGCCGTGATCACTTTCTCAGGAAACCGGCGCGGCATGACGGACGACGAGGGCGCGCGAAACACGATCGCCGGGCTCAACCGCGTGAAGAAGATCGCCGAAGACAACGGGGTCGTTATCTGCATGGAGCTGTTGAACAGCAAGGTGAATCATCCCGACTATATGTGCGACCAGACGGCATGGGGCGTGCGAGTCATCGAGGAAGTGAATTCGCCGAACGTGAAGCTGCTTTACGACATCTACCACATGCAAATCATGGAAGGCGATCTGATCGCGACGATCACGGCGAACCTCGCATGGATTGCGCACTTCCACACCGGCGGCGTGCCCGGACGTCATGAGCTCGACAACACTCAGGAAGTGCAATGGGATGGAGTCATGCGGGCCATCGCCAATGCGGGATTCAAAGGATACGTCGCGCATGAATTCATTCCGGTGCGCGATCCGTTGGCAAGCCTCAAGGCCGCAGTAGATCTGTGTGACGTGTAGAAGATTAGGTTGAAGCGTAGCAGCGCACGGACGAAGGGTGGTGCCGCGACCCGATCAGCTCGAGAATTTTGGTTTCGCTCCATGAAGCAGCGAATCTACAATGGGTCCCTATGAAAAATCGCCGGTCGATGGTCGCTGTTCTGGTTTGCGTCGCATGCTCGCTGAATTGCTTGGTTCGCGCGCAGGCTCCTGCTGATTCGCAAACGAAGGCCGTTTCGCAAGCCGATCCGTTGCTCGGCGGATTCCTTGACCCGCCGAACGGAGCCCGGCCCCGTGTCTGGTGGCACTGGATGAACGGAAACATTTCGGTGCAGGGAATCGAGCTCGATTTGGAGTGGATGCATCGGATTGGCTTGGGCGGCGTGACTGTCTTTGAGGGTTCCATTAATACGCCGCAGGTGGTTCCGCATCGACTGATCTATATGACGCCGGAGTGGAAGGATGCATTCAAGGCCGCAGTGACCACAGCGCGAGGCTTCGGGATGGAAGTGGCGATTGCCAGTTCACCGGGCTGGAGCGAAACCGGCGGACCCTGGGTGCCAGCGGCGCAAGGGATGAAGAAGATGGTGTGGAGCGCGACCCGCATCGAAGGCGGGCGGCCCTTTATGGGCAAGCTGCCTCATCCGCCCGAAGTCGACGGAATTTTCCAGAACTTCGAGGCTTCCGGACGGCGTGCCGCGGATGGAACCGTCGTGACTCCTCCGAGGTTTTACGCCGACTCGTCTGTCATCGCGTACAAAATTCCCGACGGCGACGAGCCGCAGGCAGAACTGAATCCGCACGTTACGTCGAGCGGAGGTACAGCGAACGCGGCCGCACTCTCTGACGGCGACGTGAATACCGTGGCGCTCGATTTGCCCGAAGGCGAAGCGGGCAAGGAACCGTGGGTCCAATTCGATTACGGCCACCCGCAAACGATTCAAGCAGTGACGCTGGCGAGCCTGAACGACTCCATTAGCGTCTTCGACCAGGAAGGCAATGCGGTATTTCCAAGGGTTGAGGCGAGCGATGACGGCGTTACGTTCAGGAAGGTTGCCGATATTCCTTTCAGCAGTCTCATCGAGCGAACGGTTTCATTCAGCGCGGTTGCGGCTCTGTATTTTCGCGTGGTCTTTCCTGCGCAGCCGAACGGTACCCATGGGCGCGACCACAAAATTACGGAGCTGGTGCTCGGGAGCGGCGCGCGCATGAATGAATGGGAAAAGCGCGCAGGCTATGCCAGCGCTCGAGATTTCTTCGCCATTCGCGATCCGCAAGTCGCGCCGAAGTTCATCGTGCCGCAGGAGGCCGTGATCGACCTGACGGGGAAGATGCAGCCCGATGGAGCGCTCGACTGGACACCGCCGGAAGGGAACTGGATGGTTCTTCGCATCGGCTACTCGCTTACCGGCCATGTGAATGGACCGGCTCCGTCGGAGGCGACGGGCCTCGAGGTCGACAAGCTGAACCGCGAATTTGTAAGAAACTATGTTGACGGCTATCTCAAGATGTACTCAGATATGGTGCCAATGGGGCCTGCGGGAGTTTCGTTCCTGCTCACTGACAGCATCGAGGCCGGACCGCAGAACTGGACCGATAACATCCTCGATGAGTTTCGGGAGCGGCGTGGATATGACGCGCGCCCGTGGCTGCCGGCACTAACTGGGGTAGTTATCAAGAGTGCCTCAGATACAGATCGTTTTCTGTGGGACTTTCGGCGCACGCTTGGCCAGTTACTCGCAGAAAACCATTATGGCGAGATTGCCGACGACTTACACAGCCATGGGATGAGTTATTACAGCGAAGCGCTTGAGTATCATCGACCCTCTCTCGGTGATGACATGGAGATGCGCAGCAAGGCGGACGTCCCCATGGGAGCGATGTGGACATGGGCGGACAGCCCGCAGCCCGATGTGGACTATAGCGCCGATCTGCGCGGAGCCGCGTCTATTGCCCACATTTACGGACAGAATCTGGTTGGCGCGGAGTCCATGACTTCGCGGGGGCCGGCGTGGTCCTTCTCGCCGAACAGCCTGAAAAAGGTTGCGGACCTTGAGTTTGCACTGGGCGTGAACCGCTTCCAGATTCATGAGTCCACGCACCAGCCAGCGCCCGATCTGGCGCCGGGACTGACTCTTGGGCCCTACGGTCTCTGGTTCAATCGCAACGACACATGGGCCGAGGAGGCAAAGCCGTGGGTCGACTACCTTGCTCGCTGCTCGTACATGCTGCAGCAGGGACATTACTTCGCGGATGTGGCTTATTTCTATGGCGAAGAAGGCCCGCTGACCGCAGTCTTCGGGTGGAAACGGGTTGAAGACGCCCCGGATGGTTACGGTTTCGACTTCGTGAACAGCGATGTAATCCTGCATGAATTTAGTTACAAGGATGGAAGGCTGGTGACTCCGGGAGAGACGAGTTACAGAGTTCTCTATCTAGGCGGACGGAGCCAGCGCATGACTTTGCCGGTGTTACGCCAGATTCACGAATTAGTCATGCAGGGCGCAGTGTTGGTGGGCAACAGGCCCACGGATTCGCCGAGCCTCGCGGATGACGAGAAGGAAGTTCAGCACGTTGCTGATCAGCTTTGGGGAAATCGGCCGGCCGCTGGTAAGTCGATGCGCAAGGTAGGTAAGGGTCGAGTGTACACGGGCATGAGCGCGAACGACGTCCTGGAGGCTCTCGGTGAGGCGCGGGATTGGGAATACTCGAAACCGGAAGCAGATTCGGATTTGATGTTTGTGCATCGCAAGCTCGACAGCGGCGACATCTATTTCGTCGACAATCGAAACGACCGCGCCGAAAAAGTCGATGCGACGTTTCGTGTGGAGGGGAAAGCGCCGGAGCTATGGGACCCTGCGACGGGCAAAACGCAACCGGTTTCGTATCGCATTGCAGATGGCCGCACAACCGTGCCGTTGCAACTCGATCCATACGGGACGACGTTTGTGGTTTTTCGCACTACGGCAGCGAAAAATACTTTGGAATTGCCCGCGCCGAAGGAGACAGTTATCGACGGTCTGGATCAAGCGCTTAACCGCGACTGGAGCGTCAGCTTCGAGCAGGGAAAAGGCATTTCGGAGACGATTGGCTTCGATCATCTGGCTTCGTGGTCCGACTTGCCGATTCCGCAATCGGATGAGGCTCTCAAGTACTTCTCGGGCACGGCGACTTACTCAAAGACGGTTGATATTCCGGCAGGCGACCTGGCGCAGGGCGCGCAACTCTGGCTGGATCTTGGAGACGTGCGAGAGCTCGCCGATGTAAAAGTGAACGATGTGGACCTTGGCGTTCTTTGGAAGACACCCTTCAAAGTCGACGTGACGAGCGCGCTGAAGCCGGGCCTCAACCGGCTTGAGGTACGCGTAACGAACCTTTGGGTGAATCGCATGATCGGCGATCAGCAGCCATGGGCGATGAAGAAGTATGCGTTCGCCGATTTCATGCCGTACAAAGCCGATTCGCCGCTGTTGCCGTCTGGGTTGCTGGGGCCGGTGAGGATGATTTCGGAGTCGGCGCAATAGGTTGAAGGGAGTGCTTTCCCACCCTAAAACTCCGCGCACGGCGCGGATTTTTAGGATGGGGCACCCAGTTTCGCGGAGAGTTGAGAGAGGCGGATTGAGGTTCGGTACGATCCCACCCTTAACGTCCGCGCGTTTAGGATGGGGCACCCAGTTTCGTGGAGAGTTGAGAGAGGTGGATTGAGGTTCGGTGCGATCCCACCCTTAACGTCCGCGCGTTTAGGATGGGACACTCAGCTTCGAGTGCGGGCGAGGACGCCCGCTCGACAGCCGGCCAGAGGCCGGCGGTACTCTCCCGGCAATTGGCTTGGACGGAGGCGGTACAAAGCGGGCGGCGGTACTCGTGTGTTTTGGCTACTGAACGGTCAGGCTCACGGGCGTCGAGACGCTTGTCGATCCCGACACTGCGGTTACCGTGATGGTGTAGGAGCCGCTCGTGGTTCCTGAGTTTCCGCCGCCGCCGCCACCACCCACTGATTTGCTGTTGCCTCCGCACGCCACGAGTCCAGCTCCAATCGCAACGAGCAGGGCCACCATCGTCAGCATATTGCGTAATCTACGACGGCGCGAGGGAATCCAGAACAGCGCGATGCATGCGAGTACAGCGCCACTGGTGCCGTACCAGCGTGCGGCAGGATTATCCGGGCGCCGATTCGCCGCAGCAGTCGCAGCAGTGGTGACGATCGTCAGCGTTGCACTCCCGGAGCTCGATCCGGAAATTACAATCTGCGCATTGGAAGGTGTCCAACTGAAAGTAGGCGGATCCTGCGCGCCGGCTGGGGTATTTGTGATCGACGCATTCAGAGTGACGGTGCCTGAAAATCCGCCAGTCGGAGTCACGGTGATGGTGGAGGCATTGCCGGTGCTGGAGCCCTTGGAAAGCGTTACGGGGGTGCCGCTGACTGTGTATGTGGCCGGCGCAGTTGTAACGAAGTTCTGGATGCTGCCCTGAGTTGTACCCGCACTGTTTTGTGCGACCACTTGAAAGTAGTATGTGGTGTTCGCGCTGAGGCTGGTGGCGCCGGCATTGATATTCACGGCTGTGTTTCCGGAGCCAAGATCCTGCGATACCGTCTGGGTGGCTCCGCTCAAATTGTTGCTGGTTCCGTAGAGGAACCAGGCGTGAGTATCGGAGCCATTCGGCGTTACCTGTCCATTCAAAGTGGCCAGGGTTGCCGTAACGGATGTGGCGGCGGAAGTTGTAACACTCGGCGTTACCGTTGCCTGCACGACCGTGAGCGTTACCGCTGCGCTACCCAGGGCGTAGTCAGTGGAGTCAACGGGCGAAAACGAAACAGAAAGCCCGAAGTTGCCGGCTGCCGAATAGATCGTTCCGGCGGCGGGACTGTAGGTGAATGTGCCGGGCACATTGGCCGTGGCGTCCAACTGTGTTGCGCCCAGCACGGTTCCTGTCGGGACTGTGGCCGGCGTGGGCCAGGTCACGACTGGCGTGGCGCGGTTGACCGTCAGAGTGACAGACGCGACGGCGCTGCTGTAATCGGTGGAATCGGTGGGCGTGAAGACCGCTGAGAGCGTGTGCTGGCCGCCGGCGAAAACCGTGCCTGCCGCAGGTGAATAGATAAACGTGCCGGCTACGCTGGCCGTGGCGTCGAGTTGCGTGGCGCTCAACGGCGTACCGTAAGCGATTGCGGCGGGTGTGGCCCACGTGATCGTAGGGATGGGTTTTGGCGCGGTTACGATGATCGTCGTGGATCCGGTTGCATTGTTGTAATCCAAAGAAGTGGATGTATAGGATGCCGTGAGCGTGTCGGTTCCCAATGTAAGTGCGTTGCTGGGAATCACAATATAGACGCCGTTGCTGTCGGGGCCGGGGATATCGAGAGTGGTGATGGCGGAGACGTATGAACCGCTGGAGAGCGTCACCGTCCCTGTAGGGGGAGTACCGCCGGTCCCGGTCACGGTGATCAGGACCGAAGCAGATTGAGCCGTAGTGACGGTAGGCTGGGCCAAAAGCGTGACGGTGGGCGCGGGCTTGGAAGAACCGGTGCTGGTGTAGCTGTTGATGAATTGACTGACGTCGAGCGATCCGAGCCCTGTGACTTCGCTGTATCCGCCGGTGGCGCCCAATTGAAAGCCCGCCTGGCCACCCGTGAGCCCGGTTGGCCCCGGAATGCTGTTGTTGCACATGCTCGGCGTTGCGGTGGAGCAGTTCGACACGCCGCTTGAGGCAACCGATACCGAATGAAACGCCGCCGGAGTGCCGGCTGCCATGGCGTAGAGCGAAGGGTTCAGGTTTCCCTGCGCGGAGCCCGACTGCTGGTCAATGAGCGCGGCCACGCCAGCCATTCCCGGAGCAGCGGCCGAAGTGCCCGAAAAGACAGAGAACGGAGTTCCGTTAACGCCGCTGACGCAAGTGCCGTCGCCCGCAGCGAAACACCCGAAGTAGCCGTCGTGGCCAGAGGCGGAAAATGCGACATCGGGCGTGTAGCGCCCCGCTCGTGCTGAGGGCACGCCCGTTCCGGTTTGCCAGCTTGGAGTGGTGATGTAACTGCTTACACCTCCGCCGGACGCTGCAACCTCTGGAGCGGAACCCGAAGTGAGGGGTTCATTCCAGGCGCCTTCGGGGATATAGCTGACAGCCGATGCAAGATTTGTGCCGTTGCTCGAGTTCCAATAGGTGGATGAGTTGGTGGAGTCGTTAAACTCGGTTCCACCCACGCAGGTGGCGTAGCTGGACGAGCAAATGTAATTGGGGCTGTTTGCATAGGGGCTGACCGGAGGAGTTTCGAATGCGCTGTCGCAGCCTGAGGCGCCGGAGTCTCCGGAGGAGACAAAAACTGAGATTCCTTCGGCGGCCGCCTGCTGGAACAGCGAGTCCCAGTATTGGACTCCCGACAATCCGCCGGCGAGCTCGCAGGCGCCGAAGCTGATGGTCATGACCTGTGCCGGGACAGGAGTGGATTGGACAAGGTATTGTGCATCGACTGCAACGCCGCCGCTGGCGGCGGACGCAGCGATCAGGAGCAGCGATGCGCCGGGAGCGACACTGCCCGCGCGAAACACGTCGAGCGTGGCTTCTCCCTGGACGTCCAACAGCTCGCAGTTGCCGCCGCAGTTTGGCGGCGATGTATAGGCCGGGCCTGGATCGACACCGCCGAATGCCGTGGGGACGATCTCAGTGGGGTTGGGGAAAGTGGAACCCGTTAGGCTCTTGAAGTAGTTGAAGTCGGATGGATCGGTGCGCGCCTCGGCCACGATGCCGATTGCCGTTCCGGCGCCAGTGACCCCCGCCGGCAGATCGTAGATGGTGGCAAAATCGCCCGGCGCAATAAAGTGATCGGTTGTGCCGCCGTCGGGAATCGATAGATTCGGCCCGCTGGATAGCATCGGCGTGGCGAAATGAGTGGGGCGCTCATCGATCGCGTAGAGGCCGCGGATAGACCGGATGGCAGGCGCCACCGCCGCGGGAATCGTGGGATCGGACGACACGGAAAGAAGCTTTTTGCCGTTTACGTTGTAATAGTGAAGCTCGGTTCCGAAGGCTCGGCCCACATTTGCTGCCGTTCCAGTAAATCCAACGAAGAGGCGGCTCGGCGACACCCAACTGACCTGCAACCCTTGAGACTGGAGCCAGGCGGTGATGGCCGCGATGTCGTTGTTGGAAAGGCCGAAGCGCTCGCCGACTTCGTCGGGAGAAAGCCAGTGGTGATAGTCCGGCGAGGAGGGGTCCTGCTGATCCCGAAGCAACTGCTGGAACGCCTCTTCCTGTTGAGCAGAGCGGGCCAGCGCCAGCGTGATGTTGCTCATGGACAGCTCGGAGGGAACCGCGCCGGCATCGTTGGCGGCGACTGCCCACCGAGGATGGTGATTGGCCAGGGTCTGCACCTGCGCAGAATCGATGACGTGCGGAAGCCGATCGGAGACCTGAGCGCCTGCCGCGCGTCCGGAAAACACGACGGCTGCAAGTGGAAGCAAGAGTGCGAGTTGTAGCCGGTTGCGCGGAGTCATCGTATTTGGGAGCCTCCTCCAGTTGGGAAGCCAGGAAAAGCGGCCAATTCGCAGGCGCGTCAGGCGAGGCACACCCATGCGCGAGTGTCGGTTGAGGGCCGTGCCAATTGTCGGTCGGATCGAACAGACATTCAATAACAAATCAGTGTTATATCGAGGGTTAGGCGCAGGAGATCGAATTCCGCTTGCATTTTGCAAGGGAGATTCGGAAAAATGGCAAAGCGGCGTTGCGCTGAGCAGATTCGGTCCCCGATGCGACGCTGAAAGCGAACTTGAAGGGCTGCGGCAGGCAGGAGGTCAAAATGAGTGGTGTTCGAGTCCTTGTTGGAACGCACAAGGGCGCCTTTGTTCTCAACTCCGACGGCAAGCGAAAAGACTGGACAGTGAGCGGGCCGTTTTTTGCGGGCTGGGAGATTTACCACATGAAGGGATCGCCCGTGGATCCCGACAGAATTTACGCTTCGCAGACGAGCGGCTGGTTCGGGCAACTGATCCAGCGCTCGGACGACGGCGGCAAGACGTGGCACCAGCCGGGATTGGCCGATGAAGCGATTCCCGCTCCCGGGCCGCCGACTGCGCTACCCAACAGGTTCGTGTACGACGCGTCGCCGGAGACGGGCAGGCCGCTGACCACGCACCAGTGGTACGACGGCACGCAGCATCCGTGGGAGTTCAAGCGCGTGTGGCACATCGAGCCCTCGCTCACTGATGCAGAGACAGTGTATGCGGGCGTGGAAGACGCGGCGCTTTTCAGCTCGACCGACGGAGGCGAGAACTGGCGGGAGCTCTCAGGTTTGCGCGGGCACGGCACCGGCCCGAAATGGCAGCCGGGCGCAGGCGGCCTGGGATTGCACACCATCCTTCTCGATCCCACCGATCCCAAGCGGATCTACATTGCCATTTCGGCCGCGGGGGCGTTCCGTACGAACGATGGCGGCGTAACGTGGAAACCGATCAACAAGGGACTACGCTCGCAGTACATTCCCGATCCCAACGCCGAGGTCGGCCATTGCGTGCATCATGTGGCCATGCACCGTTCGCGCCCCGATGTGCTGTTTATGCAGAAGCACTGGGACGTGATGCGCACCGACGATGCCGGCGAGAACTGGCGCGAAGTGAGCGGCAACCTTCCTACTGACTTTGGATTCGCGATCGACGTGCATGCGCATGAGCCGGAGACGCTCTACGTGGTGCCGATCAAGAGCGATTCCGAGCATTATCCTCTCGACGGCAAGTTGCGCGTCTACCGCAGCCGTACCGGCGGCAACGAGTGGGAACCGCTGGCCAAAGGGTTGCCAGAGAAAGATTGCTACGTGAACGTGCTGCGCGACGCGATGGCCGTCGATACGCTTGACGACTGCGGCATCTACTTTGGAACCACGGGCGGGCAGGTGTATGCCTCGGCCGACGCAGGCGATAGCTGGGCGCCAATTGTGCGCGATCTGCCGGCAGTACTTTCGGTGGAAGTGCAGACGCTGAATTAAGCAGGGACCAAAGGAACGAGGGAACAGGGAACAGAAAAGCGGAGATCAAGGGAACGAGGGAATAGGGGGCGAGATGGTTGTGATGAGAGGGTCTGCGCGTTGAGCGAGGCGGCGAAGACAGGCGCGGCGACGGTGCGGGTTGCGCTGCCCTTTCATTTGCGCAACCTGGCGCGTGTCGAGGGCGATGTGGCGCTCGATGTTTCCGCTCCCGTCACGATTCGCGCCGTGCTCGATGCTCTGGAAGCTCGCTATCCCATGCTGCGCGGGACGATTCGCGAATATGAAACTGGACAGCGCCGCGCGTTTCTACGCTTTTTTGCGTGCGAAGAGGATTGGTCGCTCGAATCCCCTGACAAACCGTTGCCTGACATTGTGGCATCAGGGAAAGAGCCGCTGCTGATTCTAGGCGCGATCGCGGGCGGGTGAAAAAGCAGGGACCAAGCCATTCCAGCGACTTGGACCTGTCGCCCCCGCTGCGCGACCCCGGCAGGGAACAAGGGAACAAGGGAACAAGAAAACAGGAACCGGAAGAGCAGAGAGCAGCAATTGAGGACCAACGGACCGGAGACCCAGGGGCAGGCGTCGGGGCAGAGGTCATCCCATTAAAAGAGTTGACGCAGCTGTGACTTGCCAAGGTTTCTATGGGTGTGCCGCCAGATACTTTTTGAGCGGATCCCAATAGCGCATATACCAACCGGGATCGAGGTGGTCGAACTCGCCTTCGGGAAAGCCTGTGTGGTCGAGCACGAGAGTCGTTCCGGAGGCCGAAGCCTTCAGCTCAAAATGGACGACTGTATAAACGGCCGGGGTCCAGTAGGACGGGCGCCAGGCCTGCACGATGCGGCTGTTGGGAATGATTTCGATGTTGCGGCCTTCGATCAATCCACCGAAGGTGTTGAATGTGCCGCCTGCGCTGGGGTCGATGGTTGCCGGCATTCCGGTGAACGCGGCAAACTCTTTCGAATCGAGAAGCACATGGAAGATGCGTTCCGGAGAGGCGTTCAGATCGATCTCCTGATGGAGAGAGGTGCGCGCTTCATTCCCGGTCGTCGAGGGCTGCCGGCCTGGCGTGGGCTGCTGCGCGAGCGCCGGAAGCCGTGAAACGGATAGCGCGATTCCGGCGGCGGCTCCAACCAGCGCCCGGCGGCGCGTAAATTGGGTGCTGCTGTTCATGTTGACCTCACAGATGCTTGCTGCAACTGGGGACCATGGGAACATGGCAGGACTTTATGATCAAGAACATATTTTGTTCGACATGGACGCTTGGGATGACAGATACTTTGCCGGATGGAGGACGACAATATGCCCTACCCGGAAGGACATCGCGACGAGGTGCGGAAAAAGATCGTGGAGAGCGCCCGGAGGCTGTTTAACCGCCGCGGCTTTGAGCAGGTGACGCTCGAAGAGATCATGAAAGGCGCGGGCCTGACCCATGGCGGATTCTACAGCTACTTCAAGAGCAAGAGCGATCTCTACGTTGAAGCATTGAATTGCTTCTTCACTGATCCGGAATGGAAAAATTGCTGGGAGGGCGTGGAGATCAACCCGAATTCAGCGGACTTTGGGCCGCAGGTGATTCGCGCCTATCTTTCGCGCCAGCATTTTGACGATGTGGAGAACTCTTGCCCGATGGTTGCGCTGCCCGCCGACGTAACGCGCGGCGATGTGCGGCTGAAGCGCGCGTTTGAAACCGTGTTCGCGGCGATGGTGAGTATCCTCGAGCGGAACATGAACGGCCGCGGGCGAGAGGTTCGTGTTCGGGCGCAGGCTACGGCGGCGTTATGCATTGGGGGCATGGTGGTGGCGCGCGCGATGGAGAGTCGCGCGGCGGCCGATACGCTTCGCGATGCGTGCATGACGGTCGCACTGGAACTTGGCGAGAGAACCGGGAGGCCGGTGAAACGGAAACCTCGAACGCGGGCGCGATTGATCAGCGGGCAGCGGACAAGGGACCGGGGCTAGGGTCTGGGCACTTAGGGCAACAGATTAAAGAAGAGGAGACAGCAACGGCTAGCGCTCTTCTTTGCCCGGCCGGAGCATCAAGTCGCGGATGGCTTCGCGGGGGTCTTTGCCTTCGTTGAGGATGAGCTCCATTTGCCCGGTGATGGGCATTTCGACGGCGTGTTTGCGCGCGAGGCCGAGTGCGGCATGCGTGGTGTGCACGCCCTCAGCCACCTTGCCGCCGAGCGAGGCAAGAATCTCGGGCAACTTGCGGCCCTGGCCGAGCTGCTCTCCTACAGTGCGGTTACGGCTGAGCGAGCCGGTGCAGGTGAGCACCAGATCGCCGATGCCGGAGAGTCCGGCGAGGGTTTCGCGCCGCCCGCCGCATGCCACGGCGAGCCGCGTTATCTCGGCAATGCCGCGCGTAATCAGCGCGGCTGTGGAGTTATAACCGAGGCCCACACCAACGGCAATTCCGGCGGCGATGGCGATGACGTTCTTGAGCGCGCCGCCCAGCTCGACCCCAATGACGTCAGTCGACGTATAGAGGCGGAGGGTTTCCGATGAAAATTCCTGCTGGATGAGTGCGGCGACTTCAGAGTCGCTGAATGCGATGGTGAGCGCTGTTGGCTGGCCGTGCGCCACCTCCTGCGCGAAGCTCGGGCCGGAGAGCGCACCGATGGGGAGCAGGAGCCCGACAGGCTCGAGGGTTTCAGAAAGCACCTTGGTCATGCGAAAGAGAGTGCGGTCTTCGAGGCCTTTGGTAGCGCTGACAATGAATTGCCCGCTGCGCATCGAGGCGCGGATGCGGAGAAGCGTGGGGCGGAGAAACTCAGAAGGAATGGCGGAGATGAGAATGTCGGCGGCGGTGATGTCGTCACGGTCGCCGGTGACATTGACGGAGGGCGGAATGGGAAATCCTGGAAGGAATTGGGCGTTTTCTCCGGCGTCGAGAATCTGGCGGGCGAGCTCGGGCGTGTGAGCCCAGAGCGAGACATGGTGACCGCCGCGGCGGTGGAGAGAGAGCGCGATAGCGGTTCCCCATGCGCCGGAACCTAAGATGACGATGCGGCTCATGCTGGCTTGTGAGCTCCGATTTTGGATTCAGTGCCTGCGATCAGGCGCCGGATGTTGGGATAGTGCTTGACGATAATGAGCAGGGAGACCAGAGCGGCGGCCACAAAGAAAAAGGGCGGCCGAGATCCCGTGACGAGCAGCCAGGCAAAAATCGGAAAGCTGAACGCGCCGACGATTGACGAAGCAGAAACATAGCGGCTGAGGGCCAGGACAACGGCGAAGACGCCAATGGCAGCCAGTGCGGCGATCGGCGAAACGACGAGGAAGACTCCAAAACCCGTGGCGACGCCTTTGCCGCCGCGAAACCTGAGCCAAACGGGGAACATGTGGCCAAGCACAGCGCAGAGGGCTGCAAATGCCTCGGCAGTGCGCAGGGGAACGGAGGGCATCCACAGCGAGGCAAGCCAGCCGCCGAGCCAGACGGCCGCGCAGCCCTTGAGGACGTCGAGAACAAAGGTGGCCGCACCGAGACCCTTGCCGCCGGCGCGAAGCACGTTGGTGGCGCCGATGTTGCCGCTGCCAAAGGAGCGGATGTCCTGGCGCCGGAAGATGCGATAGAGCAGGAATCCCGTCGGGATGGACCCGAGCAGATAAGCGGCGATGGCGATGCCGGCGAGGGCCACAACGACCGAGTTTAGCAGGTGAGGGCACACCTTTTGGACGCGCCGCCGAGCCGCATGGGTTGCGTGTGAGCCGGGCATTCCCGTGATGTAGGGTGCGACGGCGAAGCTGAACACGGTTCCAGGCTAATAGATTGCTTTGCGGGCGCTGCGAACCTCGGCGGCGAGGACTTCAAGCATCTTGAGAGACAAAGCCGGATTGGAGTGCATCAGTGCTGTCAGATCGGCATTGCTGACAAAGGTGACTTGGGCCCCGGCGCGAGCGATCGCGCTGAGCGTGTAAGGCTGATTGCTGATGGCGCCGGGGAGGCCGAGAATAGAGCCGGGCTTGGCCTGCACAGCGAAAAGCGAGTGGCCATCCGCCGACATCATGCTGAGCGTGACCGTGCCGTCGTGAAGGATAAAAACGCCGACCGAGGGCTCATCTTGCCGAAAAAGCACGCCATCGGACCCGCAGGGAACCGGAGTGGAGCGCCCACTGAGGACCTGAAGCAGTTCCGGATCAGCGATAAACGCATTGGGGTCGAGCTGCACGTGCTGGTCTCCCAGGGGAGAAGACTTCTTCATTTTGCGCTCCGAAGGGAAATATCGAAGCCATCATTTCATTAGACGCGGCCCGAAGGTTGTGATCGGCGTCACGTGCTCTAGGTTAACAAAGTTGCGGGCCATGCAGACTGGCCGGCAAGGGCGGTGCGGTACGGTGGCCGGCACGGTGGGTGCGGGGCAGGCTCTAGACTGGAACAAGGATTCGACACCATGGCGAGCATTCTAAGCAAGATCGGCACCACGCTGGAGATGATCAAGTGGGAGCACTCGATCTTCGCACTGCCCTTTGCCGTGACGGCGATGCTGCTGGCTGCCGGCGGTTGGCCGGGCTGGCGGACCGTGGCATGGATCGTGGTGGCCATGGTGGCGGCGCGGTCGGCGGCCATGGCTTTCAACCGCTGGGCCGATGCCGAGCTCGATGCCGAGAATCCCCGCACCCGGAGTCGGGCCATTCCAGCGGGTCTGCTTTCAAAACAATTTGTGCTGGGATTTACGTTCGTGGCGATCGCCGTTTTTCTGGCAGCCGCTGCGGAGTTGAACCGGCTGGCGCTGGAATGTGCGCCGGTGGCGCTGGCGGTGCTCCTCGGCTACAGCTATCTGAAGCGCGTGACGCGGTGGTCGCACCTGGGGCTGGGATTGGCGCTGGGACTTGCCCCCTCCGCGGCGTGGATTGCGGTTCGCGGCAGCCTGGACCCGCGCATCCTGGTGCTGACCGCAGCCGTAACGTTGTGGGCAGGCGGATTTGATGTGCTGTATTCCTGCCAGGACTACGAACATGATCGCGTGGCAGGGCTGCACAGCCTTCCGCAGGCGAGCGGCATCCCGGCGGCGTTCTGGACGGCGCGAGTGATGCACCTGGCCATGCTCGGGCTGCTGGTTTGGTTCGGATTTCTTTTTAGTTTTGGGCTGACAGGCTGGCTGGGGATTTGCGCGGTTGGTTTGCTGCTGGCTTACGAGCACTCCATCGTTTCGCCGCGCGACCTGCACCGGCTCAATGCGGCTTTCTTCACCATGAACGGCGTGATTGCGATGGTGTTTCTGGGATTTGTGACAGCTGATCTGTGGATGCGCCGCGGATAACGCCGGAGGCAAGGAAGTTGCAGCCTTGCGCCCGCCGATTGCTATGATTGCACCCATGAAAGCACCCCATCTTCTCCTCGCGAGCCTTGTTTTGATTGTCGCGACGGTTGGAGGCCGAGCGGCATTCACGCAGGCCACGCCCGCCGCAAAGCCCACTCCATCGGCCACGGCTACGGTTCCGTTTGTTGGCTGCGTGTCGGACGGGCAAGCGGGCTCACAGGCGGCGCCAACCGGGCAAGGCCTTGCGGTCGCGATTCCGGCTGCGATGGCGCGACGGCTCGCCTACTACAAATCGGAGTACGGTCCCGGCACTCTGGCGCCGCGAGGTTGGCATTGCTTTTCCAACTACGGCTCCGACGGCAGTAACCTGTTTGTGAGCCCCGACCCGATCAACACCAGCGACTTGTCCTCGATGAACTGGAAGGGATTTACGGGACATGTCATCGAAGTCTCGGAGATGGACGGTGGCACTTCGGGAAGGTTTGAAGTGGCGAAGATCATTGCCCGCGTGTTTCCTGCGTACAAAGCGTTTGCGCAGAAGGTCATTGCCGAGGGGATCGAACCGGCCAGCGACTTTTCGTTTGGGCCGTATCCGAGCGACAAGCTGACCAATCGCGGCAAGAATATTGTTGAGTTCGAGACCCCGGCCAATGCGCAAGGTCTGGGAACGGATTCGCTCCTTCAGCCGAACGCGAGCCCGATCGATGGAGTGGCCATCATCGCGGGAGCGGATACTGACCTGGTGCTACTATCTGCGCGAGTTCCCGCGGCCGACAGCGATCTGATTCCGGCCATGGTTGCGCAGGCGGAGAAGGAAGCGGCCGCAGACACGTCGCAATAAACCGCGCGGGAATGGCGGCCGCATTCATATGGTATGGTGCGAGATGAATGCGCGGATGGGGCTCGGTTCCCTTGCCGCCCGCGCCGGGAGCAAGAGACTAAAGGATGAAAATCGCGATTCAGGGAGAGCTGGGCTCGTTCAGCCACGAAGCGGCGCTGAAGCTCGTGCCGGATGCGGAGATTCTTCCGTGTGCGCTCTCGGCGGAGGTGTTTGCCGCGCTCGACTCGGGCGCTGCCGACGCCATCGCGATCCCCATTGAAAATAGCCTGGCCGGCTCGGTCCTCGAACATTTCGACTTGCTGCTGCATCACGACGTGAAGGTGGTGCGGGAGACGCTGATACGCATCCGGCACAATCTGATCGCTGTCGCCGGCGCGAAGATCGGCGACATCGAGCGCGTGTACTCGCATGCCGTGGCGCTGGCGCAGTGCCGGCGCTTTCTGGCGGAGCATCCTGCGATGAAAGCAGTTGCCTTTTACGACACTGCGGGAAGTGTGAAGCAACTCGTGAATACGCGCGACGCAAAAGCCGCGGCCATAGCGAGCGAGCGGGCGGCCACACATTACGGCGCGGAGATCCTTGCCCGCGGCATCGAGGACGATGCGGAAAACTACACACGATTTTTTCTGGTGCGTCGCAGCGCCGACGCGGAGACCGATGCCGAGTCAAACAAAATGAGTATCGCGTTTTCTCTCGAAGATCGTCCCGGCGCGCTGGTCGCCGCGCTGGTAGAGTTGTCGGCCATCTTCACCAACATGACCAAGATCGAGTCCCGCCCCATCCGGGGCAAGCCCTGGGAGTACATCTTTTATGTCGATTGCCAGATCCGCTCGGCCGAGGAGGGCACGCGCGCGATCAACGCGCTCGCCCCGCACTGCGTGATGGTAAAGGAACTGGGCCGCTACCGCGAGGCGGGAAGCTGACGGCGTAGTCCGGCGCGACAAGGAGATGGAAGGAAATCTTTCGCAGCGTGGGTTCGGATGCCGGTGCTTCTGAGCGGACAATCAACAAAAGGGCGGACTCGATGTCCGCCCCTCTGCCGTTTTCCCATTCCGCTTTTCTGTTCCCTGTTCCCTAATCCCTGTTTCCTGCTTCTTAGAAGTGGTAGGCCACGCCAACCATGGGCTCGGACATGTTCCACCATTGGTTTGTGGTGAAGTTGTAGCCGCTGGCTCCCACGCCGAAGGTGGGCACCTTGGTGACCAACCCGCGATACTCCACGCGGATGTCGAAGCTGGGGCTGACTTCGTAAGCAAATCCTGCGCCGTACATGGCGCCGACCGCCGTCTGCTGGTGCGCGTCAAGCGTTTTGGTTCCGGAGTTTAGGATCGGCAGGAAGATGACCGCTGCCGGTCCACCCTCGACGAATGGGTTGAAATTCTTGTAGACGAAGGAGCGCACGTAAGCGCCGGAGATCTCCTGGGTGCGGGTAAGGATGCCGATGCCGGCCGGAAACTGCGGACCGTAATAGGTGATTTTGTTCTCGTACGTAATTCCGTAGTTCACTTCAAGCGCACTGGTCGGCGTGAGCATGAAACGATAGCTGGCCAATCCGCCATAGGCGGTGGTGGAGTGGACTTGAATGTCGGTGGATGAGGCCTTGTATGGTTCGATCAGCGCCGTACCGCTCAGGCTGATGTCCTGACGGCTTTCCTGGGCACGTGCTGCGGCCCCGCAGACGGCCAGCAGGCAGACAAAAAAAGCAATCTTCTTCATTCGATCCTGATCCTCGCGTTTGCACAACCGTGCGGAGCGGAAAGACACATGCCGATTTCCGCACACTGATCCGGCGCACCGGAATCCCCGTGCCCCGCTCTCAGCATTGTAAATGGCCGGAGCGGGTGGGGCCCGATATCCGATTCTAAACGCCGAAAGGGTAAGCACCTGGAGCCTTAGACGCGAGAGAGGGAAAGAGGGAAGTGGGAGATTGGCCGCTTCATCCGGCGCGCTCAACGTGGTAATAGAAAGGCGGTCCCTGCTCTTTGGCCATGGTTCGGAGCGTATTCAAAAAGGCCTTGGCGGCATAGGAGAGCGCGGCCTGACGGCGGTGAACGAGGCGAAGCACGCGGCGCACGTCGAGCTCATCCACTTTGACGCGTACCAGATCGCCGGTTTCGAGTTCGCGGGCAACGGTAAGGTGGGGCACCAACGCGACACCGTTGCCCATGGAGACAAAGCGTTTGATTGCCTCAATGGTAGGCAGCTCGATGCCCATATTGAGTGGCGTGCGGTAACGCTGAAAGGCTTCAATGACTTTGCGGCGCAGCGGCGAGGCCACGTTGTGCGCGATGAAGTTTTCGTTGCCCAGGTCGCGGATGGAAACGCGGCTGGCGCGAGCGAGGGGATGATGGGGGCTGACGATCAGCGCCAGGCTGTCACCATAGACGGCGATGCTGCGGAGCTGCGCCGGATCGGGCTTGAAGGAGATGACGCCGAGCTCGAAGGTACGCAGAGTCAGTTCTTCGGGAATGTGCGAGGCTAGCATGCGCTGCACGGTGACGCCCACATGGGGAAACTCGCGGCGGAAGGCGTCAACGGCCGGCAGCAGGTACATGCAGGTGTACTCGTTGGCGGCCAGTTGCAGGTGGCCGCGCTCAAGGCTTTTTAGCTCGTCGAGGGCGCTCGACGCCTCGCGGCGCAGGGCCAGCAGGCGCAGGGCGTAGTCGCGCAGCAGTGTTCCGGCGGCAGTGAGCGAGCCATCGCGCGATGTGCGGTCGAAGAGCGTTTCGCCCACTGCGCCCTCCAGCTTGCGGATGACCTGGCTGACTGCGGGTTGTGTGCGGTGCAGGCGCTGGGCGGCGCGGGAAAAGCTGCGCTCCTCGGCGACGGCGAGGAAGGTTTCAAGCTGGCTGAGTTCCATGGAGGCTCCTCCGGAAAGTGAAAGAGTGAAGCCGCGAACAATAAGAGTAACGAGCGGTGAAGAAGTGAAAAAGTGAAACACCTGAATCAGGTGGGGCAGCGAGGATGAGATTGAGGAGCGCCACGGCCGGTTGCCCCTCTACTCGTTTTCTCTTCTTCATCTGTCCGCTCTTTCACTATATAATCAATACTTATCGCTATCAAAAGAATTATAACTTTGCCTTATACTGCTCGGTAGGTGACAATAAAGGAGTTGGACGAGGCCGGTCTTCCCCGGCAGGCACAACCATGAGCACAGATCAGGTAGTTTTTTTTGACACCACCCTGCGCGACGGCGAGCAGTCGCCCGGTTGCAGCATGACCACGCAGGAAAAGCTGACCATGGCCCACGCCCTTGAGGACCTGGGTGTGGACATTATCGAAGCCGGTTTTGCCATGGCTTCGGAGGGCGACTTTGCCGCAATCGCGACGATCACGCAGGCGATTCGCAAGCCGCGCATCGCATCGCTGGCTCGTGCAAAGACCGAGGACATTGAGATGGCGGCGCGGGCGCTGCAATTCGCCGAGCGTGCACGCATCCACGTGTTTCTGGCGTCGAGCGACCTGCACCTGGAATACAAATTGAAAATGAGCCGCGCGGAGGCGCTGGACCAGTGTGGCGAATCGGTGCGGCTCGCGCGCTCGTTGTGCGACGATGTGGAGTTTTCTCCCGAGGACGCGACGCGTTCGGATCGCGATTTTCTGGTCGAGATGGTGCGCATTGCCGTGGAGGCTGGCGCGACTACGATCAACATGCCCGACACCGTGGGCTACGTGACCCCCGAGGAGTACGGCAAAATGTTCCGCGAAGTGCGTGAGCGCGTTCCGGCGGTTGACGAGAAGGGTGTTGTGCTTTCCGCGCACTGCCACGACGATCTGGGGCTTGCCGTGGCCAATTCGCTGGCGGCCATCCAGGCCGGCGCGCGCCAGGTGGAGTGCACCATTAACGGCATTGGAGAACGCGCGGGCAATGCGGCGCTCGAGGAGATTGCGGCGGCGCTTTTCGTGCGCGGCGATCACTTCGGCTTGTCGACTGCGATCAAGCTCGACCAGCTTTATCCCACCAGCGAAGTGCTGGGCCAGCTGATCACGTTCAAGCCTTCGCCGAACAAAGCGATTGTTGGGACCAATGCGTTCGCGCACGAGTCGGGCATTCACCAGCACGGCATGCTGGCCAACCCGCTGTGCTACGAGATCATGACGCCACAGCTTGTGGGCGTGGCCCGCACGCATCTGGTGCTGGGCAAGCACTCCGGACGGGCGGCTTTGAGACATCGATTGGAACAGCTCGGCTTCACCGTAAGCCGCGAGGAACTGCAGCATGTCTACTACCGGTTCGTCGCGCTGGCCGACCGCAAAAAGAACATCTACGACCAGGATCTGATTGGATTGCTGCCGGACAACATTCGCGAGCGGCGGAGCGAGCCGGTCTCAGAATTGGATTGAACGCGGCTTCGGCCTCTAATCCCCGTTCTCTGTTCTCTGATCTCTAAGAAGGAAGAAATGAAACTGAAGATTTTAGTGACGGCCGGTGACGGCATCGGCCCCGAAGTGACCAACGAAGCAGTTGCCGTGTTGAAAGAGACGGCGGCGCTGGGCGGGCACGAATTTGCGTTTGCCGAGAAGCGCATCGGCGGCGTGGCGATTGTGCAGGACGGTACCCCGCTGCCTGCGGACACGCTCGAAGCAGCGCTCGCCTCGGACGCGGTTCTTCTCGGCGCTGTGGGCGGCAACGAGTTCAATTCACTCGCGCCGGACAAGAGACCTGAGGGCGGGTTGCTGCAGATTCGCGCAGCGCTCGGCGGATTTGCGAATCTGCGCCCTTGCTTTTCGTTCAAAGAGCTCACGGTCAATAGCCCTTTGCGCCCCGAGGTGATCGAAGGCACAGACATTCTTTTTGTGCGCGAGCTTTTGGGCGGGGCGTATTTCGGTAAGCCGCGCGAGTGGAATAAGGAAAAGGGCGTCGGCTACAACACGATGATTTACACGAGGGATGAGGTCGTCCGCGTGGCGAAGATCGCGTTCCAACTGGCGGCGAAGCGGCGCAAGAAACTCACCAGCGTGGACAAGGCGAACGTGCTGGAGGTTTCGCAGCTTTGGCGCGCGACGGTGAACGAGGTCGGCAAGGATTTTCCGGGCGTGATGCTGGAGCACCAATATGTGGATGCGATGGCGATGCACATTATGAATCGCCCGCGCGACTTTGACGTGGTGCTGACGGAGAATTTGTTTGGCGACATTCTGAGCGACGAGGCGGGCGTGATTACAGGCTCGCTGGGGATGCTTCCTTCGGCGACGATCGGCGGCAAGGTCAACTTGTATGAGCCGGTCCATGGATCGGCGCCGGATATCGCTGGCAAGGGGCTGGCAAATCCGCTGGGAGCGATTTTGACCGCTGCGCTGATCCTGCGCCACTCGGGAGGGCTCGAAGCGGAGGCCGCGGCGGTGGAGTCTGCCGTGCGCAAGGTGCTCGAGCAGGGCTTCCGCACGCCGGACCTGGCACGAGGCAGTACGCAGGGAGTGACGGTGCTCTCGACGAAAGAAATGGGAGCTAAGGTAAGAGAAACGGTGAAGGAACAGCTATTAGCTCCTAGCCGCTAGCTTCTAGCTCATTGTGCTGGAGCAGACGCTAACCGTAAATGCGCAAATGGATGAATGGGATGTGTGCGAAGTCAAGAAAGATGAGTTCGCAGAACAGGGCTAGAGGCTGGGAGCTAGAAGCTAGGAGCTTTTTTGATGAGTAGTGAAGCGAAAACATTATTTGAAAAAGTTTGGGAGCAGCATGTAGTGGTTGAGCCGAATGGCGAGCCGACGCTGCTTTATATCGACTTGCATTTGGTGCATGAGGTGACTTCACCGCAGGCATTTGAGGGGCTGCGGCTGGCGGGACGCAAGGTCCGCAGGTCCGATCGCACGATTGCTACAGTCGATCACAATGTGCCGACGACGATTGAGGGCCGGCTGAATATCGTGGACCAGATTTCGGCGAAGCAGATCGAGACGCTGCGCAAAAATTGCGCCGATTTCGGCGTCGAGCTCTATGACGTGAACTCGCGTGAGCAGGGAATTGTGCACGTGATTGGGCCGGAACTGGGCTTGACCAAGCCGGGTATGACGATTGTGTGCGGCGACTCTCACACGTCGACACACGGCGCGTTCGGCGCGCTGGCGTTTGGCATCGGCACCAGCGAAGTGGAGCATGTGCTGGCCACGCAGACGCTGCCACAGGGGAAACCGCAGACCTTTCGCATCGCAGTCGAGGGCAAACTCCCGCTTGGCGTTACGGCGAAGGACGTGATTCTGGCCATCATTGGCAAGATCGGAACGGACGGCGCGACGGGGTGCGTGATCGAGTACGCGGGCTCGGCGATTCGCGCGCTCTCGATGGAAGGCCGCATGACGATCTGCAACATGAGCATCGAGGCGGGCGCGCGCGCGGGCATGATCGCGCCGGACGAGACGACGTTCGAGTATTTGAAGGGCAGGCAGTTCTCGCCCAAGGGTGCAGACTGGGACAGGGCTGTGGCGGAATGGAAGAAGTTGCCGTCGGATCCCGGCGCGAAGTTCGATCGCGAACTGGTGATCGACGCGGCGACATTGGTGCCGTATATAAGCTGGGGAACGAGCCCAGGCATGGTGGCCCCAGTGGTCTCCAATGTGCCCGATCCGGCGAACGCCGCGAATGAAACCGACCGCAAATCGTTCGAGCGGGCGCTCGAGTATATGGACCTGAAGGCGGGCACGCCGTTTGAGGAGATCGCAATCGACCGCGTCTTTATCGGCTCCTGCACCAACGGGCGCATCGAGGATCTGCGCGCGGCGGCGAAGATTGCCGCGGGGCATAAGGTGTCAACACACGTGAGCGCGATGGTGGTTCCCGGCTCGCAACTGGTGAAGGCGCAGGCCGAGAAAGAAGGCCTGGACCGCATCTTCCGCGAGGCTGGATTCGATTGGCGCGAGCCGGGTTGCTCCATGTGCCTGGGCATGAACCCCGACATTCTTTCGCCGGGCGAGCGCTGTGCTTCGACGAGCAATCGCAACTTCGAAGGCCGGCAGGGACGCGGCGGGCGCACACACCTGGTCTCGCCCGAGATGGCCGCGGCGGCCGCAATCGCCGGGCACTTTGTGGACATTCGTAACTGGCGCGTGAATGAGGAGGTAGAGGCCTAATGGAACCCTTTCGCACATTAACCGCACTGGCCGCGCCGCTCGACCGCGCGAACGTCGACACCGACCAGATCATTCCCAAGCAGTTTTTGAAGCGCATCGAGCGCACTGGTTACGGCGATTTTCTGTTCTTCGATTGGCGGCAGACGCCGAGTGGCGAGCCGATCGCAGATTTTGTTCTCAACGACCCGCGTTACAAGGGCGCGAGAATCCTTGTTGCCGGAAAAAACTTCGGCTGCGGATCGAGCCGCGAGCACGCCGCGTGGGCGCTGAGCGATTACGGATTCCGCGTCGTGATTGCACCGACCTTCGCCGACATTTTCTTCTCGAATGCCGGCAAGAACGGGATCGTTCTGGCTCGGCTGTCCGAAGGCGAGGTTGATATTCTCCTCCAAAACGCCAAGAAAATTCCGAACTATCAGCTTACGGTTTCACTTGAAGCGCAGACGGTGACGGATGGACGCGGATTCTCGGCGAAGTTTGAGATTGATCCCTTCCGCAAGTTCTGCCTGCTCGAAGGGCTCGACGATATCGGCCTGACGCTGCGGCATGCGGCGGCGCTGGACACGTTTGAGGCAGAGCACGACGAAGCTGGTTGGCTGAAAGCGAAGTGAAAAACAGCTTCTAGCTGCTAGCTTCTAGCCGCTAGCCGACCGTGCCGGATCAGGCGCTTCGGCGGTAGGCAACAGGTGCCGAAGTTTGGAAGAAGAAGTTGGGCGCAGTACGAACAGGCTAGGAGCTAGAGGCTAGAAGCTAGGGGCTAGCGATGAGCGAAGTGAAAAGCCAATGACCATCGAAGGCAAGCGACAGAGTATTCCGTTAACCGAGGGGCCGAGCCGAGCGGCGGCCCGGTCGTATCTGCGCGGTTCAGGATTCAAGAAAGACGATCTGCACAAGCCGATCATCGGCGTTGCGAACACGTGGACCGAGATCGGCACTTGCAATGTGCACCTGCGCGAGATTGCGGAGGCGCTGAAGGAAGGCATTCGCGAGGCGGGCGGAACTCCGATGGAGTTCAACACCGTCACCATCTCCGATGGCATCACGATGGGCACGCAGGGCATGAAGGCGTCGCTCGTGAGCCGCGAGGTGATCGCCGATTCGATTGAGCTTGTCGCGCGCGGGAATCTTTTCGACGGCCTTGTAGGCATCGGCGGATGCGACAAGAATATGCCAGGGATCATCATGGCGCTGTGCCGGCTCGATATTCCAGGCATGATGCTTTACGGCGGCTCGATCGCGCCGGGCAAGCTGGACGGCCCTGACGGCAAGAAGATCGACATCACGATTCAGAACGTTTTTGAAGGGATTGGTTCGTACGCGGCAGGGCGGATCGACGATGCGGGTCTTGAAGCGCTTGAAGCAAACGCCTGTCCCGGCGCAGGCGCATGCGGCGGGCAATTCACGGCCAACACGATGGCGATGAGCGCGGAGATTCTGGGCATCGCGCCGATTGAGCTTTCGGGTGTTCCGGCGACCGCACCCAACAAACTTGAAGCTACGCGCGCAGCCGGGCGCATTCTGATGGATGCCGTTCGCGCAAACCGCAAGCCCTCCCAGATCATCACTCGCAAATCCCTTGAAAATACAATCGCCAGCGTGGCGGCGAGCGGCGGCTCGACGAATGCCGTGCTGCATCTGCTGGCCATCGCGCGCGAGCTCGGTGTCGAGCTGAACATCGACGACTTTGACGCCATCTCAGCGCGCACGCCGTACATTTGTTCTCTTACGCCGGCAGGAAAGTATGTGGCTTCGGATTACCAGGCCGCGGGCGGATCGCGGTTGCTGGCGAAGCGCATGATCGACGCAGGCCATGCCGACGGATCGGCGCTGACCATTAGCGGAAAGACACTGGCCGAGGAAGCTGCGACTGCAAAAGAAACGCCGGGCCAGGATGTCATCGCCACTTTCGAAAAGCCCATCAAGCCCAACGGCGGTCTGGTGATTCTGAAAGGTAATCTCGCACCAGAAGGTTGCGTGATGAAGATTGCGGCCGCGGGCAAGTACGAGCATCGTGGGCCGGCGCGCGTGTTTGACTCTGAAGAGGATTGCTTCAAAGTTGTGCAGGCGGGAGGCATCAAGCCCGGAGACGTGGTGGTGATTCGCTACGAAGGGCCGAAGGGCGGCCCGGGTATGCGCGAGATGCTGCAGGTGACGGCGGCCATCAGTTCGAATGCGGAGTTGAGCGCGCAGGTGGCGTTGCTTACTGATGGGCGATTCAGCGGCGCGACGCGTGGATTCACTGCGGGCCATGTGGCGCCTGAGGCCTTTGTCGGTGGACCGATTGCGGCCGTGCGCGAGGGCGACATCATCTCGTTTGACATCGCCAAGCGGACGCTCGACGTGGAGATCAGCAAGGAAGAGATGGCAGCGCGGCTCAAGGATTTCAAGCCGCCCTCGCTGCGCTGGCCGAAGGGCGTCTTCCGCAAGTACGTCGATCGTGTGAATTCGGCGGCTGAAGGTGCAACAACGTAAGAACAGCTTGAGGCTTCTGGCCATCCGCTGGAACAGGTAACTGAATTGAATTGGGAAAACGGAATGAAGCTCTACGGGACGAGGAGATACGATGGCCAACACATGTGATGTAAATCTGTGGCCCTCGGCGAAGCACGCTTTGGAGTATCTGGGGCGCGCGGACTCGATCCCACATCGCGTCGAAGGCGAATCCACGCTGCTTGAGTTCTTGCCTCTTAAGGCTGAGCGCATCCTCGATCTGGGCTGCGGTGGTGGAAGGCTCCTTGCGCTGGTGAAAGCCGCTCGGCCGGGCGCACAATTCGTTGGACTGGATTTTTCGCCGACGATGCTGGAGACGCTGCACACATTGTTTGCCGGCGACAGGAGCGTGACGATCGTCTCGCATGATTTTGAAAACAAGTTGCCTCAGATGGGGCCGTTTGACGCAGTGATTTCGAGCTTTGCTATCCACCATGTGTCTCATGAACGAAAACGCTCGCTGTATGGGGAGATTTTCGAACTTCTGGGCCCAGGCGGTGTTTTTTGCAATCTCGAACACGTTTCATCGCCAAGTCCTCGCCTCCATGCGGAGTTTCTCGATGCGATTTCCTGTGCAGACGAAGATCCATCGAACAAGCTCCTCGATCTTGAAACTCAGTTGGAATGGCTACGCGAGATTGGCTTTGTAGATGTCGATTGCCATTGGAAGTGGCGGGAGTTGGCTTTGCTCGCTGGTGTCAAGCCATCCGCGAATTATTGAGTCGGAGCAGGGAACAAGTAGCTAGCAGCTTTCAAGGAGACGTTATGGCACACAAGGGAAACGCGACGACGAAAGCGCAAGATGGGAACGGGAGCACGGTTGCAGCGAACGCGACCAAGCCGGCCGCGAACGCGGTGGACCAACATGCGCAACTGAAACCGCCGGCACGGCTCACAGGCGCGGAGATCATCTGGGCCACGCTGGTCGGTGAAGGCGTCGACACCGTCTTCGGTTACCCGGGCGGCACGATTCTTCCGGCGTACGACGCGCTGCGGAAGTTTCCCGTACGGCACGTTCTGGTGCGTCACGAGCAAGGTGCGGCGCACATGGCCGACGGCTACGCGCGCGCCACGGGCAAGGTGGGTGTGGCCATCGCCACCAGCGGGCCCGGCTCGACGAACCTGGTTACCGGCATTGCCACCGCGATGCTGGATTCAATTCCGATCGTGTGCATCACCGCCAATGTGTCGAGCAAGCTGCTGGGCTCCGACGCGTTCCAGGAAGTGGACATTACTGGGATTACGCTGCCGGTGACCAAACATAATTTTCTGGTGAACAAAGTGGATGACATCGCGCCGACGATTCGCCACGCATTTCAGATTGCGCGCTCCGGGCGTCCCGGTCCGGTGCTCGTCGACATCACAAAAGACGCGGAGCAGGCATCGACGGAGTTTGACTTTGAAGCGGCCAAGCCCAAGGCCTATCGGCCCCATCCCATGCTGCACGTGGACGACGCGGGCCTGGCGGGTGCTGCTGAGCTAATTCGCAACTCGAAGCGTCCGGTGATTCTTGCCGGGCATGGCGTTATGGAGTCCGGCGCGATGGAGCAGGTGCGCACGCTGGCCGAGCGCGCGCAGATCCCTGTGGCCCTCACGCTGCTGGGACTGGGCGGATTTCCCGCATCGCACCCGCTTTGCCTTGGCATGATGGGCATGCACGGCGAGTCATGGGTGAATCACGCCATCCAAGAAGCCGATCTGCTGATCGCATGCGGGATGCGCTTTGACGATCGCGTGACGGGCAAGCTGACGGAATACGCGCAGAAGGCCAAAAAGATTCACATTGAAGTGGATCCGGCGGAGATCAACAAAAACGTGAAGGCGGACGTGGCGCTGGTGGGCGATTTGCGCGAGGTGCTGGAGCAGTTGCTGCCGCGCATTTCCGGTCGTGACGGCGCGGCCTGGCTCAAGAACATTGAAGCCAGCAAAGGCGCTGTGTCCGTGCATGACATCAAGAACCTGCCCGACTCCGGTCACCTGTACGCGGCGCACGTGATCCACGATCTGTGGCGCATGACCGGCGGCGACGCGATCATCGTGACCGACGTAGGCCAGCACCAGATGTGGGAAGCGCAATACTACAAGCACGAACAGCCGCGCACGCTGATTACAAGCGGCGGCCTGGGCACGATGGGATTCGCGCTGCCCGCGGCGATCGGCGCCAAGATCGCGCGTCCGGAAAAGGAAGTGTGGGTTGTGGTCGGCGACGGCGGCTTCCAGATGACGGCGGCGGAACTCGCCACAATCGTCCAGGAAAAGATCAAGATCAACATTGCCGTCATCAACAACGGCTACCTGGGCATGGTGCGGCAATGGCAGGAGTTTTTCTACGAGCGAAATTACGAATCCACGCCGTTGGTGAGCCCCGACTTTGTGAAGCTCGCCGATGCGCACGGTATTCCGGGGTGCGCGGTGCGCAAGCGCGGCGAAGTGGAGGCAGCGGTGAGCGCGGCACGCTCGGCGAAGGGCGCTTATCTGCTCAACTTCATGGTCGAGAAGGAAGATTCGGTGTACCCGATGATACCCGCGGGCAGCGCGTTGCACGAGATGATTCGCCGGCCCGATCATGATCCGCTGGAAGAGTCGTAAGAGAGACAGCTACTAGCCACTAGCTTCCAGCTCCTAGCTGCCCTCAAGCGGCGACGAGCTTCATCGGGATTCGACAGAAGAAGCTGGAAGCTAGAGGCTAGGAGCTAGAGGCTAGGAGTTGCATTTATGCTGCACACTTTCGTTGCATACGTTGAAGACCGTCCGGGCGTGCTGACGCGCGTGGCGTCGTTGTTCCGGCGCCTGAACATCAACATCAATTCGCTCACCGTGGGGCGCAGCGAGCGGCCGGGCCTGTCGCGGCTTACGTTGGTGTGCGAGGCGTCGTCAGAAGCGGGAGACCGCATCCGCGCAAGCCTGTTTAAACTGGAGAACGTCGTCGATGTCGACGACATCGCGCAGGCTCCGTCGGTGACGCGCGAACTGGCGTTGATCAAAGTGTCGGCGACGCCGCGCAACCGTGCGCAGATATTCGACCTGGCCGAGGTCTTCCGCGCGCGCATCGTCGATCTTACTTCCGAGTCGCTGATGATCGAGATGACCGGCGTGGAGAGCAAGATTGAAGGGCTCATCGAAGTGCTGCGCGAAGACGAGGGACGCATCCTGGAGATTTGCCGCAGCGGAAAGATGACCATGCGGCGCGGCCATCACGTGAGCAGCGTGGTCAGGGCGATGGGCGTTGTTGAAGGCGGCGCCGCTGAGATCCATGAGGAGCAACCGGAAGAATTGCCGGCGGACGATGCGGTGTAAGAGCTGCGCTGGCCGTGCCAGAGGCGCCCAAACTGAACATCGAATTCTTAACAGACATTGAATCCCAAACCAGCAAAGGAAGAAGCGGACAAATCATGGCGAAGACTTACTACGACAACAATGCCGACCTCACCCTGATCCAAGGAAAGAAGGTGGCCATCATTGGCTACGGCTCGCAGGGGCATGCGCATGCTCTCAACCTGAAAGACTCGGGTGTGCAGGTAAAGGTGGGCCTGGCGGCGAACTCAAAATCGATTGCCAAGGCGCAGAAGGCGGGCCTTGAAGTGACCACCGTCGCCGAGGCCACCAAGTGGGCCGACGTGATTATGGTGCTTGTACCCGACCAGACTGCGGCCAAATTGTATGCCGAGGAGATCGGGCCGAACCTGAGCGCTGGCAAACTGCTGATGTTCGCGCACGGCTTCAACATTCACTTCAAGACCATCGTGCCCGCCGCGGGAATTGACGTGGGCATGGCCGCGCCCAAGGCGCCGGGCCATCGCGTGCGCGAAGTCTTCATTGAAGGCGGCGGCGTACCAGGTCTCATCGCGGTCCACCAGGACGCGACCGGCAATGCGCACGCGCTCTCGCTCAGCTATCTCAAGGGAATTGGCTGCACGCGCGCCGGGGCTCTCGAGACCACATTCAAGGAAGAGACCGAGACCGATCTCTTCGGCGAGCAGGCGGTGCTGTGCGGCGGCGTGAGCGCTCTGATCAAGGCTGGATATGAAACGCTCGTCGAAGCCGGCTATCAGCCCGAGAGCGCCTACTTCGAGTGCCTGCACGAGCTCAAGCTCATCGTCGATTTGATTTATCGCGGCGGCCTCGCCTACATGCGCTACTCCATCTCAGACACCGCCGAGTGGGGCGACTACGTGAGCGGCCCACGGGTGATCAACGCTGAGAGCCGCAAGGCGATGAAGCAGATTCTGGCCGAGATTCAGGACGGGACTTTCGCGAAAAAGTTTCTCGCCGACCAGAATTCCGGCAAGAAGGAATTTCTGGCCTTCCGTGAAGCGGAGGCGAAGCATCCGGTCGAAATCGTCGGCAAGCAACTGCGCGCGGCGATGCCGTTCCTCGATCCGGTGACGGTGGAGGAAGTGGCGAAGACGCGATAGCGCTGAATCCGCGGCAGGCGACGGGCCGTGCAGGATCCGCTCTGCATGGCCCGTTTAGACTTTGTCGATATTGAGATCGATCGGGCCTGTATCTGCGCCCAGATTTTCGTTCCACCCATCGAGAAAGAAACCCTCGACCTCCTGTTTATCGACCGAGTTCTTCTCCGGATTCTTTTCATCGTAGCGAACCTGGATTTTCTGATGAATAAGAACTCTCGGTGCTCGATCTTCAGTTGAGGACGAAGCGGTAAGCCTCACTCTCCCGGAATAGAACTCATCATTGACCTGGTAAGAAAAATCGCCGACATCGACGGTGTAGGAAGTCTTTCCGCCGCTAACAGTCACTTGACCAACTGACTGGATTGTCCCTTCAGTCGCTGGCCAATTGGCGGACTCGTTCCGGCGGTTCGATCGCCCGGCAAGCCAGACCACGAGAGCGGTAAATGCGACGAAGGCGCTGAGGATGGCAAAACCCACTGTGGAGAACATGACCCACATACTACCTCAGGCCCGACCGTTCTGGCCGGGATAGCCGGTGTGGCAGCCACGCGGCTGGATGCGAATCGAACTGGTCACCTGTGCGGCCGATTCGCCACGCCCTAACCCTGTAGAATCAAGCTGAATTCCTCCTTAACCGGCCCTCGGAGGCTCCTTGCTTTACTGGCTGCTCTACGAAAAGCTGTTTCCGTTCTTCCACCCGTTCCGGATCTTCCGCTACCTGACTTTTCGCACCGTGTTTGCCTCGCTTACGGCGCTGCTGATTGCGCTTTTTATTGGGCCATACGTGATTCGGAAGCTCAGGGAGTTCCAGATCGGCCAGTTCGTGCGCGAGGACGGGCCGCAGTCGCACCTGAAGAAAACGGGAACGCCGACCATGGGCGGCGTCCTCATCTGCATCGCCATTTTGCTGCCGACGGTGCTGTGGTCTGACCCTGCAAATCCGTTAGTATGGATCACCGTTTTGTCCACGCTCGCATTCGGCGCCATCGGCTTTGCCGACGACTACATCAAAGTAGTGAAGCGGCGCAGCATGGGTTTGACGGCGCGGGCCAAGCTGTTTTGGCAAGCGGTCGTGGGCTTCGCCGTTGCGGAGTACCTAGTGGGCCTGCAACAGATTAAGGCCTTTTCCACCGACCTTTCGGTGCCATTTATCAAGTCCTGGCGTCCGGATCTTCTCTTGCATGGAACGCCGAGCGCTGTTCACAGTTTGGGGGTATTCGTCTTTGCTCCCTTCGTTCTCTGGGTCGTGTTGTGGCTTGTTGGAACTTCGAATGCCGTCAACCTGACCGATGGCCTCGACGGGTTGGCCATCGGCTGCACCATCATCGCCGCAGGCGCGCTTGCCGTGCTCACTTACATCAGCGGCCATGTGGTCTTCGCCGGCTACCTTGAGCTGCAACGCATGCCCATGGTGGGCGAACTGACGGTCTTTTGCGGGTCAATGGTGGGCGCATCGATCGGCTTTCTCTGGT
>CAYOVE010000010.1:0-36548 GCA_964407295.1 uncultured Occallatibacter sp. | reverse complement strand
TCGCCAGCGAGCCACACGAGAGCGGTATCCCGGAGCACTAATCGATGACTGAGCCGAATCGTGCATGCTACGTGTATGTCTACTACGACCCGCGCAATTTCCAGCCGTTTTACATTGGCAAAGGCAAGGGCAAGCGACTGCTGTTTCACGAACACGACCCGCAGGATACAAAGAAGACTGCTACGATACGTGCAATTAAAGCTGCGGGGTTGGAGCCGACCATTCGAGTCATCGCTAAGGGCCTCACGGAAGAGCAGGCTTTTCTTGTTGAGAAGACGCTGATCTGGAGCACCCGCGGATTATCTAATACAGCTCCGGGCAATTTTAAGAAGAACTTTAGACCCGACAACACCCTGCATCGCACCCTTCCAGATTTCGATTTCAGCAACCAGATTTATTACTTCAACGTCGGCCATGGAGAGCACCGGCTCTGGGAGGAAAACGTTCAGTACGGCTATGTGAGCGCGGGACAGAGAAAGAAATACAGCGATGAGATCCGCCGTTTGCACGCTGGCGACTTGATTGTTGCGCGAGGGAAAGGGCCCGGGTACCGTGGGGTGGGGCGGGTAGTGTCTGAACCGGTACCAGTGCGTAGGTTCTTGGTGCCACCGTGCGCGAAAGATAGGGCAGCGCGCGGGAAGCCGCTTGTGCAACTTGCACTTAAGGCGAATGTAAAGGACAACATCGACGACGACCTGAAGTGCGAGTGGGCGGCGGCCGTTGAATGGCTGCAGACCACGCCGAAAGCGCATTGGAAACCCAAATTTGGGCTCTACGCACCCCGCGGTGTGACCTGCCACTCTATAGCCGACCAGCCGAAAACGATCAAATACATTGAACAGATCTTTGATATCAGGTTTGGAGAGCTATCATCGCTTCGGTAGGCCACCGCCGCGAAAGGACAATCACTATGAAAGTTTCCGACTATTTTGCTGAACTCCACGTGGCGGGGCGCCTCGCGGACGCGGGATGGGATATCTACTTTCCGCACCGTGACAAGGGGTTTGACTTCGTCATATCTAAGGTCGTGAACGGGGTGCCGCTCTTACGCCCCGTGCAGGTCAAAGGCAAATATCCAAGCGGAGATAAGACCGATAAGAGCGTGTACGGGTACGTCGGGAAGCTCACTCAAACGCACCCGGAAATGGTCCTCGTGATTCCTTACTTCTCCGCGTCGTCGCCAGATACGCCGGTCTATATCGCTTTCATACCGTGGGCCACCGTCAAGCCACACTCGCGTGGCTTCCGCTGCGAACCTGCCACATACCGGAGCGGGGAGCCAAGACCCAGACGCGAATTTCAGAAGTTCTTCGGCGAGGAAGGAATTGCGCGGTTGGACTCATTAACATGGAAAATGGAGACTATCGCTTCTTAGTTCGCGATCCCTTTGTCGCCCATTTTGCCGCCTCAGTTCAATAGACCGTTCATCCAACCTGCGTATGATTCTCAGCTGACGACAACAGGGCAAGGCGCTCATCCAGCTTCAGTTTGGGGCTTCCGCGTGGATAAGTAACGAAAAACGCACGTGTCGCTGGGAACAACTACCGCCGACCCAAACCTCGCCGCCGGCCCTGTCAACCCCGTCTCTCTCCATTTCCCCCATAAACCGCTGAAAACACGCCGCAGATATTTTTCCCAAGTTTGCCGATCATTATCCCTCCTTGGCGCATAATGGTCTCAAGAATTCCAAAAAACCAGCTTTCATCGCGGCGGATCCATATCCGCCGCGTTCGTTTTTGGGGCTCAAATTCAATCCGAACGCTCGCCTCCTGGAGAAGCGCTCGTGCAACGTCTTTGATCGCAGGATTTTGCGCCGAACTCGAATCGCTTCAATATTCTTGAGCGATCGCTCGCCGTAACCGGCCATCTGCGAGGATTTTGCGCGTAACGACTATAGGAGGGGAGGCGGGGGGAGGGGTGCCCGGTATGTACAAGGAATGTCGTTTCGTAAAGCCCAACGGACTCAAGTGCGGATCGCCCGCTTTGCGCGGCTCGCCGTTTTGCTACTTCCACGCGCGCAACCGCGTCTATGTCCCCCGCCGCCTTCACACCGGCGAAAAGGTGTTCAAGTTGCCTCCGATTGTCACCACCGCAGGCATCCACCAGGCGCTCAGTGCCATCATTCAGGCGCTCGCCTGCGGTGAGATCGATCCCGAGCGCGGCGGCAAGCTGCTCTACGCCCTCCAGCTCGCTCAGAAGAATCTCGAAACGACCCCATTGCTCGCCCAAAATCCCGCGCCGGTCCGTCCGTCCACCGGCCCCTGATCTCTGATCCCTGATCCCTGTTCTCTCTTCCCTGTTCCCTGTTCCTGTTCCCTGTTCCCTGTCTTTCTCACTTTTGCTTGCACGAAACCACAACCTGATTCTTCACGTAGAGGCCGCACAAGCCCATCATGCTCGACGGGCATTCGTACGTACCCGTCTGTCCCTCCTCGGAACAGCCGCCGCGGCGAAGAATCTGGTCGGTCGAGGTCGGAATGAGTGCGCCGCAACTGAGCACCGCGCTGTTCTTCATCATCGTTTGGCACAGGCCGAGCATTCCGTTCACGGGGCAGAGATAATTTCCTTCCGAGCCATTGCGCTGGCATCCTCCGCCGACCAGCGTGCGGTCCGCAACATCGCGCTCCTTGCTCATGTCCTGCACCTGACCGGTGGACGCGTTGAAGACCGGCTGGAAGTCCATGACGCAGGTGGTGCCGGCATGGCAACTGAAGTTCATGCCGCCCGGCGGCAGGCTGATGGCGAGCTGCGGGAACCAGACCGGCCATTGCCACTGATCGGACCACACCGCGACGTCGACCCAAACCGTTGGAGCAAGGCCTGGAGTCAGAGTGAATCCGAGATTGTAAACGGGGTTTCCAACCGCGAAGTGACTGTAGTCACCGTTCTGGGCGGTTGCATCGCCAAGCGACACGGTCTGTCCTGAGTTGATGGTGGACGAGCGATGCTGGAGCTCGTCGTTGAGATTGAACTGCAAACTGTCGGAGTGGAGATTGACCTGAATCGCGGGATAGACCGAGCCGCCCACGACGCCGAAATTGAGCAGGTCGCCCAGCAGATCGATTTGGTTGAAGACGAAATTGGAATCGATGCCGTGCGTGCCAGGGATCGGCGGCTGGAAGCGGCCACCGGTGTAGGGCGCCGGCAGCAATTGCGTAAAGTCAACGTTCACTGAAAAGTTCTGACTGCTACTCAGCACCGGCAGGTTCACGCTGTAGCCTGCATCGGCGCCCACCTGAGCGACAATTTCCTGCGCCTTGAACAACTGGGTGGGGTCAAGTTCGGTTGAGAGAAAATCCTGGTCGTCGCCCTCAATGGGAACGAATTGAGGCGTCAACTTTGCCTCGGCTGTGTTGTTGGGGTGAACAACGGTTTCATACTTGAGGGTTGTCTGGATGGGGAAGCGCAGGCCGAAAGCGTAGTTGAAACCGGCATTGAGCTGGATGCCGTAGGTCGACGTACAGCCGACGACGCACCAGTTAATGGAGATCGACACGCCCCATTGCCATTCGTAGTCGTGATTAATGGTGAAGCCGGTGAGAAAGTAGTAGGGGCCCATGTTGAGATCGGCCGTCTGATCGCCGCGCGGCGGTCCGGATCCGTTCAGATGAAGATCTGAACCCGGAACAATTTTCAGGAGTTTTGGGAAACCGGCAGGGCTGCCGCCCGAGACACCGTTGCGCATGAGTTGTTGCGCGGCCGCAGCCTCCGCGGGACTGGCGGTCGTCGTCAGATTCTCTTGCGGGTGCGCGTAGATTGAAGACTCGAGCCTCGGGACGAACATGGTCTCTTCAACGGTCTGCACGCTCATATTCACAAGCTCGTCCTTCAGATCGTCGTCGCTCAGCGAGCTCAAGCGGGCCGCTTCGGCCTCGCCCACCTTGGCAACGATGGCCGCGCGCTGCGTTGGATCGGCAAGCTGTTTGCGCAGGGCGGCAATGTGCTGGCTGGCATCCGCATCCGCCGCAGCGCTCTTCTGCTGGAATTCCGCGATCGCCGCCTGCCGCTTTCCGGGATCGGCAATGTAGCGCGGGCTGCCGGGCGCGCTGAATTCCTCCACGCGCTGCGCGGAAGTGCCGCGGGTAAAGCACGACACTCCGGCTGCCGCAAGCTGCGCCTTCGCGCCAGGATCGGCGCACTTGCCCGGAAGGATCTGGTAGGTGAGCAGATGGTGAATCACCAGGCCCTGGTCGACTTCAGTCACGTCGGATGTATTTGCCTGCACTTGCACGTGCTGCGGCAGGGCCTGCAGCCTTATCGCGACGTTCGGAAGCGCCCTGGCATTGTTCAGTATCGGCGAAAAGTCGAGCTGCGCTTGGCCCAGCATCACATGCGGATTCGAGCGCAGCTCCTGGAGCGCGTATTGCCGCACGACATGAAGCCGCTGCATGGTCTGCGCGTGATTTCCGCCTTGCAAAATCACCGAGTTTGCATAGGATTGCGGGTTCATTACGCGCGCCTGCTCCGGCCTGATTTGCGATAAAGCCGTGCCGGAAAGTGAACATGCGATGAACAGAAGCGGAAGAGAAATGCTCCAAGGGGCCTTGAGAGAAGGGAAGGTCATTGGCTTGCCTCCATGACGTTCCCTGGCTAGGGGCCGGGGATTGAAGTGCCAGGGTAGGAGGGACAATAAACCGGCGATTCGCCAGTGTCAACGAGGAAGTGTGGGGTCCGCCACACTTTAGTAAACGGTCACGAAAAATTCATCGAATCAGGACGTTTTGTGAGCCGCCGATCGCCACAACACGCGCCGCCGGGCCGGAATTTAGATCGCGAGTTGTCCACCTGCGCCAATCGTCGCCTACGGCGTGATCATCATCTTCCCTACGCCATCGCGGTACTGGCTGACGATTGCGAAAGCCTCATCGATGCGATCAATCTCCCGCGTGTGCGTCAGCAGCGGCGCAAACCAGGCTGCCTGCGCGCCGAGCAGTTCCAGCGCCTCTTCCGTCTCGTGGTTTGAACGCCGTACGTTGTAGAGCGTCAGCTCCTTGCGCCGCATCGCCGAGGCGTCGATCCGCGGGAACTGCGCCGAATGGATCCCCGTCAGCGCCACGCGCCCGGCGTTGCGCGTGATCTGCGCTGCCTGGATCATGGTCTCTTCGCCGGCTGCGCAGTCAATGGCGCAGTCCACGCCGCGCTGTCCCGTTGCGCGCAGAATCTCTTCCACAGCTTCGCCCGGTTCGAGCACCACATAGGCGCCAATTCCGCGCGCCAACTCGCGGCGGTGCGCCAGCGGTTCCACAGCCCAGATGCGCCCTGCCTGCGTGGCTCGCAACGCCGCAATCGTCAACAGCCCGATCGGCCCCGCACCGATCACAGCCACCGTTTCGCCTGGGCCGATCGACGCGAGGCGCAGCGAGTGAATTGCAATCGCCAATGGCTCGGCCAGTGCCGCTTCGCCGTACGACATCCCGCCCGGAATCGGCTTGAAGTTCGCCACCGGCAGATTCACCAGCTCGCGGAAGAATCCCGGATGATTCGGCGTGCTGAGGAAGCGAATATTCGCGCATACATTATGGTGCCCGCTCAGGCAGAACTCGCAGTGGTAGCAATACAGTGCCGGCTCAAGCGCCCCGCGATCGCCTGTCGCCAGCCCGGTGACGCCGGCGCCCGTCTTCAAGATCCTTCCCGCCGGCTCGTGCCCCAACAGCATCGGGTACACATTGGCGCTGCCGCCCACTGCGCCCTCCGTGTAGGCGTGCATGTCCGAGCCGCACACGCCCACTGCCTCCACTCTCACCTGCACTTCGCCCGGCCCGGGATCGTCGATCTCCATCTCCGTCAGCCGGAATGTCCTTGGAGCCATCAGTTCCGCAGCGCGCATTCGATCCTCTCCCCCCCAAACGATACCTCAACCGCGGCTGGAAATAGAAGGCCTCCGGACTTCAGTGCCCTCTGTTTCTCCCTTCATTCGAATGGATGAGCAGTTTAGCTCAGATATTTCTCCATTGACTTGGAAGAATAAGGCTGAAGTCGAGTGACCGTTCTCCCCTTTTTCAAGCACCACGCAATGTGAGTCGATTGCTCGCAACTTCCCGAAGATGCTTGCGGCACCACATCTAAGAATCGACTGGAGAACACAAAATGCCCCTTACCACGGTCCTCATCACGCTCGTTGCAGCAGGCCTTCTGTTGTGGCTGGTGAACAGGTTCATCCCCATGCAAAGTCAAGTCAAATCGATCCTGAACGGACTGGTTGTTATTGTATTGGTCCTGTGGATCGCAAATCTCTATGGAGTGTTCGGTCACCTCCATCAATTTCGCGTCGGGCGTTGACTCGTCGCAGCATCGAAGCCGGCTCGGCTTCGCCATCTAACTCAGAGCAACAACGCAATTCGCAGTCTTCTGACTGCAGGAGAACTTGTGAAGCACACACTATTGTTCGTGATGGGAAGTGTCCTTAGCTTAAGCGCGTTCGCTCAGGCCAGTCCGCAGGAGTCGATTACCCTTGTACCGGCCGGCGCGTTGCCTGCCTATTCCGTGAACGAGACCAGTCGCACCGTCGACGCGATCAACTATCAACATCGCGGCGGAGCAACGGACGTAGATATGGCCGGAACCAATCTGTTGCCTTCAGCCGACGGAAAAGCGAAAGTGCGCAGCAAGCGCGGCACCCTGGAAGTCGAAGCGACCTTTGGAAATCTCGCAAGCCCCACGACCTTTGGCACCGAGTATTTGACGTATGTGATGTGGGCGATCTCGCCGGACGGCCACGCGGTCAACCTCGGAGAAATTTTGATCGGCGACAACGATCGCAGCAAACTGACTGCCACAACCAATCTCCAGGCCTTCGCGCTGATCGTCACCGCGGAGCCCTATTATGCAGTTCGTCAACCCAGCAATGTCGTCGTGCTCGAGAATGTTGTCCGTGCCGACACCGAGGAAACATCCGAAGCGGTCCATGCGAAGTATGAACTCATGGAGCGCGGCGGCTATATCCCGACCGGATACAAATTCGACCCGGTGGTTCTGGATGCCAAGCTGCCTCTGGAGTTTTTGGAAGCGCGCAACGCTGTTCGTATCGCCAAATCTGAAGGCGCGGAACAATACGCCGCCGAGAGCTATCAACGCGCTACCCAGTTGATGGACACTGCCGACGGAACGGCGACGGAAAGAAACTTCAATGAGAAGCAGCTGATCGCGGAGTCTCGTGAAACCGTCCAGACGGCGGAAGATGCGCGAGAAATAGCCGTCAAGAAGATCGACGAGGTTCGCAGGGAGAACGATCGCCAGGCTTCCGCGGATGCACAGGCACTGGCACAGGCCCAGGCGGCCAACGCGACCCGCCAGAAAGAGCAGGCGCAAATCGATGCGGCCAACGCCCAGACTGCCGCGGCAAATGCCCAGGCAGCAACAGCAGACGCCCAGGCCGCGACGGCGAAAGCACAGGCAGACGCGGTCGCCAGCCAGAATGCGTCCACGGCAGCCGTGAACGCGGCTCAGGCCGACGCCGACCAGGCCCGTCTCGCGGCTCAGCAAGCGCAAGACAAGGAACACCAGGCGGACAGCGAAAAGGCCGCCATGCGCGCGCAATTGTCAGTGCAGCTCAACGCTATTCTTGAAACACGCGACACTGCGCGCGGACTCATCATCAGCATGTCCGATGTGTTATTTGACACCGGGCAATATTCGTTGAAGCCGGGCGCACGCGAGAAACTGGCGAAAGTTTCCGGAATCTTGCTCGCATATCCAGGGCTCAACATTGCAGTCGGTGGATACACCGATAATGTTGGCGGCGACGAGATGAATCAGAAGCTCTCGGAGAATCGTGCGGGAGCCGTTCGCGATTACCTCGTGCAAGAAGGCGTGTCTGCCAACTCCGTCACTGCCCAGGGGTTTGGCAATACTCAGCCCGTAGCTTCGAACGATAACTCCTCCGGACGGCAGGAAAATCGCCGGGTAGAGCTGCTCGTCTCGGGCGACGCAATTGGAAGCCCCGCCAATGCGACGACTGGAAGCCTGAACTGACTCGAACCCCGTGTCCTCTGCGGCCCCAAAGAGCCGCAGAGGATCTGAACAGAGCGAAGGGAACGCCGAATGGCCCTGATCAAGAAGATTGATGTTGAAGAATATTTCGCAGCACGGCGGGCCATGAGGCTCGGCAGGAAACTGCGGGTGAGTCAACCTGACGCGACTCGGACCAAGCCCGCTGGCGCAGCGCCGAGGGCTCCGGGCCCCGTTCCAAATCTCACCCAGGAACAATCTTCTGCCAGCGCTTCTACCGCTTCGATTCCAATTGTGCACGAATCTGGCAAAAGCAGCTTGCTCAGGCCGCCGGGAAGCTGGCAAGAATAGGAATCAACACGAAACTCCTGCGGGGCTGAAGCAGCCTGCGGTGTCTGTTCACTCTTCTCCAGAAAGTTCGAAACTCGTCTAAACCACAAACATCGCAATGCCGGCTGCGAACATGGCTATGGTTGCGACCGCTACAACAATCCATCCCAGGCGAGAGCTCGGCTGGCCCTGCATCAGCCTCTTGTCCGCGGCCACAATCAGGATTGCGACCATGAGGAATGGCGCCAGCAATCCGTTGATGACCGCAGTCCAGTAGAGAGCCCTTACCGGGTTGATCCCGACAAAGTCCAGCGCGACTCCCATTCCCGTCGAACCGAGAATCAAGGCGTAAAACCAGCGCGCGCCCGTTAGTTTCTTGTTCAAGCCCTGGCGCCATCCCAGAGTCTCCGCGAAACCGTATGCGGCCGATCCGGCAAGTGTGGGGATGGCAAGAAAACCGACTCCTACGACACCAAGTGTGAACAAGGTCGCAGCGAAGTTGCCAGCAAAGGGCCGCAGGGCCTCGGCCGCTTGCCGAGAGGTTTCGATATTTACGATTCCGTGCCGGTTGAGCGTGATCGCGGTGGTCAGGATGATGAAGAACATGACCATGTTCGAGAAGAAAGCGCCGACACCCACATCGATATTTCTTAATCCGAGTTCCTCCGGCGTAGCGCCTCGCCGCGAGGCGAGCGTGGTTTGGCCTGCCAACTTCTCCTCTTCAACTTCCTCGCTTGCCTGCCAGAAAAATAGATAGGGGCTGATTGTTGTGCCGAGGATCGCCACCAGCGTCGCCCATTCGTTCTTGCTATGCGGCATGGAGGGAATCAAGGAATCGCGCAGAACCTGGCCCCAGTCGGCTCCCACAACGAACGCAGTGATGGGGTAGGCAACGAGTACAAGAACCATCCACTTCAGCACGCTTGCGATCTGCCGGTATTCGAGCCGGATGGTGGCCCACGAGATCAGAAGGGCAAACACCACGACAAACCAGCGGGAATTGATCCCCGACAGCATCGAAGCCGCATCTGCCATACCCGCCAGATCCGCCGCAATGTTAATTGTGTTTGCGATCAAAAGAGCGATAACGACCGCGAGCAACAGCCATCTGGGAAATCGTTGCTTGAGATTTCCTGCCAGACCCCGGCCGGTGACCTTGCCAATGCGGGCGCACATCATTTGCACGGCGGCCATCAGCGGCCATGTCAGCAGTGCAGTCCATAATAGTTTGGTTCCGAGCTGGGCCCCGGCGATGGAATATGTCGCAATGCCCGATGGGTCGTCATCGGCCGCGCCGGTAATGATTCCGGGCCCAAGCGCCTTCAGCAGCGCGCGAATCCAGCGGGATGGGGCGGAGGTCGGCAAAAGAAGTGGGCTGGAGGTCCCTCGGATCGAGCCGTAACTCAATTCAGCCTAATGGCCCGCGGGGCCAGCTTAGACCAAGGGACAGCATCTCAAACCGGCAATCGACCCCCGTTCATGCGGGCTTCATCCTGACGCAGCAATAGGAATTGCGCGTCCTCGCCTCTTCAATCTGCGCCTGAAAGCAACTCCAATTAAGGAGTTCTGTCTTGTCGCACCTTGGCTTCCTGGTTGGCTCCCCGCACTCTATCCTGGGCTTTCCCGAGAGTGCTTTCTGCCTTTCCCTTCACCTGCTGGGCGATTCCCTTCACCTGGAGCTGCGTATCCCCGGTTATTTTGCCCGCTTTTCGTTTGATGCTTCCCACCACTTCATCGACCTTACCGTTCACTCGATTGCTATTCATTGGCTCACCTCCATGGGTACGGCTTGCGTGATCTACTGATCGGCGCCGCATGCATCACTCTAATCGGAGGCCTTGCCGGTGTCTGAGCAATAGGAACCACGCTTGCGAACGGTTTCACGAGGCAATCGTGTCGTGACTCCACCGTCTCTATCCATGCCAATCCTGGACGACCACGAAGTCGGCAGCGGGTGCCGGACGCTCGTCCGCCATTGAGTGTGTCTCCAATTGCTCAGCTTTTTCTGATCGATTGTAGAAAACTTTGAGTGTGAGAGTTGTGGTATTCCCCGGAAATCAGGAGCACACAGTGAGCGAGAGCAATGAGATGCATCTGGCGGAACTTCACACACAAGCAGCTTACGCACACGCGGCAGCCGCCCATGAGCATAGTACCGGCGATCACGCGTCTGCCCAGGAGCTTGCCCGAAAGGCCTTGGACTACTCCGTCGAAGCCTTGAAGCACAGCGAAGTGACGGCGCAGAGCGCCCGCAATCCATCGAGGTTTAGTCCGCGCGCCGACGGAGAATCGTCGAGCGAGGAACGCTTGGCGTAAGCCAGCAAGAGTCACAGCCCGGGGCACGCCCGGATTGAAGGGAGACGGAAAATGCTGATTGTTCTCATTATTGTTTTGCTGCTCGTTTTCGGCGGGGGCGGAGGCTACTGGGGTTACAGCAGGTGGGGCAGAGGCGGTGGCGCAGGGGTTGGGCTAGGCACAATCCTTGTGATCGTGCTTGTCTGCTACTTTTTGGGAGCGTTCCGATAGAGCCATCGTTTCCACCAAAGTGGAAACGAGAGCCGAAGGAAGTTGAGACAGATCTTGCCGGCACCGAAGTTCCATCAGGCGTATGCTTGAGCCAGCAGCCCGTTTTTCCCTTCTCGCCTTCGGCACTCCAGAACCAGCTCCAGACGAGCATCTTCCGGTTACGCAACCGAACGAATGGAGCCGCCATGAGCAACTTCAATCGAAGCGATGTAAAGAACCATCTGCGCCCACCTTTCCTGGCGAAAATCCACTTGTGCCCGCCTAAGAGCGAGCCCGATGCGACCGGTTTCTCCGAGCCTGAACCCAGCGTTTCCAAAGCCAGTCCGTCGCGTTTTGACACCGACTTTGTTGCGGAACATTCGTCACCCTCCGCAACCGTCGCGACCAACCGGCCTTTGCCGGGTTCCTTTCACTCCGAGGCGTCCACGGTACCCAAAAGTGCGAAAGCGTGACGCCGCACACCGTTTTCCTGCGTAACAAGTGCGAACTTCCCCAACCACTGGATCCACTCATGGAGCCGGTTGGCGAACACTGGTCGCGCGTTGAAGAGATTACTGCGCCGGTCTTCGACACCATGATTCGCCAAAAGGGCTGGCACTTCATGCCCGTCGACCATCTCTGTACCCGCAGGGGTTTTGGGCTCACGGAGAGTGCCGCAATCCAGCGAGCGTTATTGCGGACGTTGAACCGTGTCGCCGGGCGGTTCAATGCTGCCGAGTTCATTGCCGCCGGGGCCACCAGGTATCCGGGCTTTTACATCGCCAGGGTCACCCTGCAACCACGCCAGCTCCAGCAATACACGTGGCTTGAAATTGCCGGAAATTGGCAGCAACTGCCCGCGCCCGCTCGATAAGTCATGACGCCCGGAGCACGCATGCTGAAGATCAATCCATTTGACAAGCGTCCGCGCCCGCATCAGGCGGCGCACACATCAAGCGAGGATCGAATCGCGACTGAAAAGAGGATAGGATGACCTTCCCCGAGATCGTTAATCCCGAAACACATGCGGGAAACAATGGCGCGTTGGCTTCTTCGCCCATCGCCGTCAAAGCCAGCCGCCTGCCGTTGCCAACCCGCATTGCTTTTGTCGGGAATTATCTCCCGAGAGAGTGCGGCATTGCCACGTTCACAACGGACCTTTGCAACGCGCTCGCCGGCGAATATGGCAAAGAGCGACTGTTTGCCATCCCTGTCAACGATCCCGATTCGAGCTACGACTATCCGGATCAGGTTCGCCTGGAGTTGACGCAGGAGGACATTGCCTCCTACGAACGAGCGGCCGATTTTCTCAACTTCAACAGCAACGACCTTGTCTGCCTGCAGCATGAATACGGAATTTATGGCGGTACAGCCGGCCGCTACATTCTTGCCTTGCTGCGCAGGCTGAAGATACCGCTGGTCACCACTCTGCACACTGTCCTGCGCGAACCGGATGCAAATCAACGCATCGTGCTCGAGGAAATCGCCCAACTCTCCGATCGACTGGTCGTCATGAGCGAGCTGGCCGCCGAGCTTTTACACGAAGTGTATTCCGTGCCCAGCGGAAAAATCGACGTTATCCCGCACGGCGTGCCCGATATGCCCTTCATGGATCCCAACTATTTCAAGGACAAGTTCGGCACCGAGGGCAAGTCGGTCCTGCTTACATTCGGCCTGCTCTCTCCAAACAAGGGAATCGAAAACGTCATTCGCGCGCTGCCTGCGATTCTCGCTCGCCACCCCAACGTGGTGTATATCGTCTCCGGTGTAACGCATCCCCATATCCGAAAGCGCGAGGGCGAGCGCTACCGCGAAGAGTTGCAGGCCCTGGCTGCCCAGCTTGGCGTCTCTTCGAATTTGATTCTGAACAATCGCTTTGTAAGCAACGAAGAGCTGGTGGAGCATGTTGGCGCGGCGGATATTTACATCACGCCCTACCGGCAGGAGGCGCAGGTCGTCTCCGGTACGCTGGCCATTGCGCTTGGAGCCGGCAAGGCGATCATCTCCACACCCTATTGGCATGCCAAGGAACTTCTCGCGGACAAGCGCGGCGTGATCGTCCCGTTTGACAATCCGGATGCGATTGCCGAGTCCGTCGTCGCCCTTCTAGAGAACGATGCCGAGCGCCACGCCATGCGCAAGCGGGCCTATCTGCACTCCCGCGGAACCACCTGGCCGACGACTGCTCGCGCCTACATGGCAACCTTCCAGCGGGCGCGATTCGAGCGCTCGTTGCAGCCCAGACCCGCGCAACCGGACGACGCCCTGGAACTGACTGCCTCGATTGAGCATCTTCCAGATTTGAACACCCGTCATCTCTTCGCCATGACCGACGACACCGGCATGTTGCAGCACGCGATCTTCTCCGTACCCAACACTCGCGAGGGCTATACCACCGACGACAACGCGCGCGCACTCATCGTCTCAGTTCTTCTCGACGAGAGTGCCGGGTCCACCCGCCGCGAGGACCATGTCAGCCTCTCTCGCCGCTACCTGGCTTTCCTGTGGCTTGCCTTTCATTCCGATACCGGCCGCTTCAGGAACTTCCTTGGCTACGACCGCAACTGGCTCGAGGACATCGGTTCCGAAGACAGCCATGGGCGGGCATTGTGGGCCTTGGGATCGGTACTCGGCCACTCGCAGAGTGCGGGCTTGCGGGGAGCCGCAGGAAGGCTCTTTGAGGCCGCCGTGCCTGCGGTTTTGAAATTCTCGAGTCCCCGTTCATGGGCCTTCAGCGTTCTCGGATTGCAAGCCTATCTCGACTGGTTCCCCGGTGATCGCGCCATCCAGGGCGTTCGTAACACTCTCGCCAATCGCCTGCTGGATATCTACGAGCGCAGCCGCGACGAGAAGTGGCACTGGTTCGAAAAGAGTCTTGCGTATTCAAACGCGCGGTTGCCGCAGGCACTCATTCTGGCCGGTGGCCGCAGCAGCAACCAAAAGATGATCGCCGCCGGAATCGAGTCGCTCGAATGGCTCGTGGCGGCTCAGCATTGCGGAAACCTGGATATTTTCGTCCCCATTGGCTCCAGCGAATGCTTCACTCAGGGTGGCGAGAAACCGCGCTTCGATCAGCAGCCCGTTGAAGCCTGCGCCAGCATCGCCGCTTGTCTTGAGGCTTACGCCTTCACCCGCCAGGAGCGCTGGTCAGAGGAAGCACATCGTGTCTTCCAGTGGTTTCTGGGCAAGAACGATCTGCAGGCCGCGCTCTACGACGCCACCACCGGCGGATGCAGAGACGGACTTCATCCCGACCGCGTCAACGAAAATCAGGGAGCGGAATCAACGCTCTCGTTCCTCATGGCGCTCCTTCAAATGCAGGGAGCGAACAATATCCACGCAGAAAAAACGCGCCAGGAAATGAGTTTCTCCTTTTGAACCCAATCACTCCTCCAATGGACTTGTCCGAGGCGATTGCCCTGGAACCAACGAAACCGGGGCCATGTGCGGACCTTCCGCTGTTAACGCGATACTCTGACAATCCAATTCTTAACGGGCACGATTGGCCCTACGCCATCAACAGCGTCTTCAATGCCGGGGCCGTCCTCTTACCCGACGGAGACACTCTGCTGCTCTGCCGCGTGGAAAACCGCAACGGCCTGTCGCACTTATGCGCCGCGCGTTCGGCGAATGGCATCAACGGATGGCGCATCGATGCCACACCGACATTGATGGCCAATCCCCGGGAATTCCCTGAAGAGATCTGGGGTATTGAAGATCCGCGCATCACTTACGTTCCGGAACTCGAGCAATATGCCGTGGCCTATACCTCCTTTGCGCGCGGCGGCCCGGGAGTTTCACTCGCGCTCACCAAAGACTTTAAGACCTTTGAACGTTACGGCGTCATTATGTCTCCCGAAGACAAGGATGCTGCTCTGCTGCCGCGGAGAATCAACGGCTACTGGGCCTTGATTCATCGCCCCATGACCACTACGGGCGCTCATATGTGGATCTCGTACTCCCCCGATCTGCGCCATTGGGGCAGTCACAAAATCATGCTGCAAGCTCGTCGCGGTGGATGGTGGGATGCAAACAAAATTGGTCTTTGCTCCCCGCCCATCGAAACCCCCAAAGGATGGTTGGTCATCTATCACGGTGTGCGGGTCACCGCCTCGGGAAGCATCTATCGCCTCGGCCTCGCCCTTTTTGACCTCGACCGACCTGAGATCTGCCTGCAACGAGGCGACTCATGGATCTTCGGTCCCGAAGCCCCCTATGAACGCGTCGGAGATGTGCATGACGTCGTATTTCCCTGCGGCCAGACCATCGCCGCGGATGGAGACACCATCAACCTCTACTACGGAGCAGCCGATTCGAGCATTGCCGTGGCCACGGCAAGCATCCGCTGCCTCCTCGCATGGCTCGATGCGAACTCCAGCGCGGGGACCGAGTCGGGTCAGTAAGATTCGGAATGATCGTCGCATGACAGGAGGCTCCAGATGAATGTTGAAACCATGACCTGGCCGAGCTGGCTTCCACGTGTCCTTTGGATGCGACGTTGTCCTCGCTGCAAGTCCGTTCAATTCAAATCCGGCGAGTTGCGCCCCTACGATGCGCTGCTCGCCCTGTTTTTTCTCCACCCCGTTCGCTGCAAGTTTTGCTGGCGCCGCTTTTATTGGTTCACTCTGCGCCCTGTGGATTGAGACTCCAGCAATAACTCACCCCCTGCGATCCACTTTGCTGGCTTAGTCCGCGCTGCCCCTGCCGTGCCGTAGAATCTTGAGCAGCTTTATTACGCAAGGATCGCCCATGCCTGATCAAGAATATGCGGCTTACAAAGCCATGGATCCGTTTTTTGCGGTTGTCATGGAAGGTCTGAACGGACTGGTTGACGGCGAGCACTATTTCGATACATTTGCCGACGATGCAATCTTTGAGTCCCGTTATCGGTTTCCGGGCTGGCCTGTCATCATTCACGGCCGCGCAAACCTGCTCGCCGCCCTCGCCGGATACGGAAAAACCATCCGCGTTCACTCCGGCGACGCGCTCGTCGTGCACCGCAGCCAGGATCCACGCGTCGTGATCCTCGAGTACGAGGTGCACGGCAAGATTCTCTCAACTGGCGGGCCCTACGATAACCGGCTCATCTCCGTCGTCACCATCGAGAATCGCAAGATCGTCCATTGGAGAGACTACATGGACTCACTCGCCGCATGGACCGCGCTGAATCCCGCCAAGTAAAGGCCCACCTGGAGCCCTGCGTTCGCGGCTCTCACGCGACCGTGGGCCGCAACTCCACTTGCTTCGTCGTGATTACGATTTGTGCCGGAGCCACCGTGCTGCCGATCACTTCAGTGCTTGCTTCAATGGTGATTGTGCCCGGTGTCTTCGTGGACTGCACGATCGCCTGCGCCAACCCGTTATAGAGCGAGCGGCGCGGCTCCTTGTCGCTCTCGTGGCAGTTGGGATCGCCGTTGCCCACGCCGATCAGCGCTCCTTCGCCGGTAATTTTGAAGTTGATCAAGTTGCTGGCCGTAGGCAACGCGCGGCCCGCGCTGTCGAGCGCGTCGACGGTGAGCACCACCACATCTTCGCCATCGGCATTGATGTTTGAACGATCCGCCGTGAGCCGCAACGACGTGATCGGTCCGGTCGTCTCGCGCTTTTCTTTCAGCGCCAGCTTGCCGTCCTTCCACCCCTGAGCCTCGATCGCGCCCGGCTCATAGCGAACCTTCCACTCCACATGCCCCAGCCGCGGAACCTTCTGCCGGCCCTGGCTCTTGCCGTTCAGGAACAGCTCAACCTCATCCAGGTTCGAGTGAACCCACACCGGAATCTCATCGCCTTCCCTGCCCACCCACGTCCAGTGCGGAAACAGATGCAGCACCGGCTCCTTCGTCCACCACGCCTTGTAGTAGTAGAAGTAGTCTTTCGGGAATCCGCACATGTCCACGATGCCGAACTGCGAGTTAATCGATGGCCAACCGTACGGCGTAGGCTCTCCACGATAGTCAAAACCCGTCCAGGCAAACCCTCCGGCCTCCCACTCTCGCGTTCCGTAGAAGGTCCACCACTCTTCCGCGGTCTCTCCCCACGCCGCCTTGCCGTCGTAGCAGTTCATCGTGTTGCGCAGCGGATCGGAAGTATATTCGCCGCGCGCACAGAGCGAGCTCGCTGTCTCCGATCCGTAGATAGGCCGCGCGGGATGTTCCTTGTGATAACCGTCCGGACGATTCAAGCCGTAGTTGAACCCCACGATGTCGAGCGGATCGGAGACACCCTTCTCGTTATCCCCATTCACCGCCGCGGAAACCACGCGCGTGGGGTCGAGCTCGTGGCAGCGGCGCACCATCGTTGCCGCGAGCTTGGCGCCCTCTTCGGCCATTTTGTCCTGCAATATCCATTCTTCATTCCCGATAGACCAAATGATGATCGACGGCGAGTTGCGGTAGCGCTTGACCATCGTCTCGAGCTGCGCCAGTCCTTCCGGACTGGCGCTCATCTGGCGCGTCTCGCACATCATCATCATGCCCATGCGGTCGCATGCTTCCACCAGTTCCGGCGTGGGAATGTTATGCGAGGTGCGCACGGCGTTGCAGCCCATTTCCTGCAGCACTCCAACGCGGAACGCCTGCATCCGGTCCGGTAGCGCCGCGCCTACTCCAGCATGATCCTGGTGATTGCACGTGCCCTGGATTTTCATCGACTGGCCGTTCAGGAAGAATCCATGATCGGCGTCGAAGCGCACCGTGCGCACGCCAAAGGTGATCCGTTCGGCGTCGCGGACTTTGTCTCCGCTCTTGACACTCACAATCGCCGTGTAAAGATTCGGCGATTCCACCGACCACAACTCCGCCTGATCGATCAGCGCAGTTGCAGTGAACGTGCCGGCGCCGTCGACAGCGATCTGCTGCGCGGCTGCGTCGGCCGCAGCCACCGTCTTTCCGGCTGAGTCCAGGATCTGCCAGCTTACTGAGGCGGTCGCGGCGTCTTTGCCCTCATTCAGCACGATGGAACTGAGCGATAGCGCAGCAGCATGGCCTTTCAAGTCCGCGCGCACGTAGCTCTCCCATTTGGCCAGGTGAAGCGGATCGGACTTCGTGAGCCACACATGCCGGTAGATTCCCGCGCCCTCGTAAAACCATCCATCCCCAAAGCTCGCGTCCACGCGCGCTACGATGCAGTTCCTCGCGCCGACCGCGAGAAAGTCGGTAACGTCAAACCGGAATGGCGCATAGCCGTTGTCGTTGCGGCCGATGAAGCAGCCGTTCACGAAGACCAGCACATCGCGAAACGCGCCGTCGAACTCCACCGCTATCCTTCGCCCCGCGTCGCTCGCCGGAATGTCGAACTCGTGCCTGTACCATCCCACGCTTGTCTCCGGATAGCGCCGGCCCAGCGGCTTGAATCCGTGCGACGCCAATGTGTCGTCCCAGACAAACGGCAACTCCACCGCCCAGTCATGCGGCAAGTTCAACGCACGCCATTTCGTGTCGTCGTATCCCACCTGCGAAAATTTGAAGTCCCCCGTCTTCGAAAAGTCTCCCTGCGAGTTTCCAAACCCGAGATCTTTTGCGGGGTCGGTTCCATTGCCGAACTGAAACTTCCAGCCCGCGTCGAAGAGCAATTGTTCGCGCGGCCCAATCGCGCCAACCCCGCCGGCAGTCGTCTCAGAAGCCATGAAGGAGGCGGCACGCGCCCAGGCCGAGCGGGACAGCAGCGAAGATGTTGAGAGCGCTAATCCGGATGAGAGCAGGGTGCGGCGAGAAATGGGAGACATGGTTACCTCTTTCCTTTGAAAGTCCGGCGCGGATGCGCTTGGATCATAAAACGGCGGACAACAACGCACTATAAACCAGCCTGCGCCCACTTGTATACGCTTTCAGGAAATCGCCGAAATGCACCGCTCGCCGAGCGAATCGGCATGAGAATCGGCGCAAACCAGGAGCTTTGAAGATGGTAAACTCAGACAGTCAGCCCGCAGGAACGGAGAGATGGCCGAGTGGCTGAAGGCGCACGCTTGGAAAGCGTGTTTAGGGGAAACTCTAACCTGGGTTCGAATCCCAGTCTCTCCGCCATAACTTTTACAATCAACTACTTAGAGCGGATTCCACGGTCCGTTTTACTCTGTGTTGGCGTCTGCCGGCACCCGAATGATGGCGCCGATAGCATTTTCCAGGGACGTTGCGTGTTCACCGCTTCGTCCGCCGAACAGGATGCCGACCCGAGGCTTTATCACGACTCTCGGCGTGAACGCGAGCGAAGTTGCTCGTCAACCGCAGGCGGATATTGCATGCACTCCTCTCCTGCCGCGTTACTTTCCGAGAAACTCCAACAGGGCCCGGTTGAACTCCGCGGGTTTCTCGATTTCCGGGGCGTGGCCGCAATCCTCAATTAAAACCAGTGTGGCGCCGGGAATGCCGTCACGAAGTTTCTCGCCGCTGACCAGCGGAATCAACACATCTTGCCGCCCCCACACCACCAATGTGGGTGCATGAATCGAGGCAAGATTTGCATCCTCAAACTGGGGTACGGCCCACCCTGCCATCGTGCGCTGAATCGTATACGCATCGTTGCTGCGCACGTGGTTGGTGAAGGCTTGCAACACAACCTCGTCCGTCAGTATCTTCTTGTCGTAGAAAACAGTCTCCAGCATCGCGCGCATTCCCGCTAGGGACGAAGGATTCAAGTCAGCCTCAAACGCCTGCGTCGGAGGCAGGCCCGCGGAATCGACCAGCACGAGTTTTTCCACCATCTCAGGGTGATGCGCGGCAAACTCCAGCGCGATCCAGCCTCCCAGCGAGTTCCCGACCAACGTGGCTTTGGGGATGTTCTGTGCCTGCATGAACCCTTGAAGAAAGTCCGCGAAGGTTGCGATCTTGTAATCCAGCAGCGGCTTGTCGGAATGGCCAAAGCCAATCTGGTCGATCGCGTAGACGTGATACTGTGCGGCAAGCGCGCCGAAACTCGCCATCCAGATTTCTTTGCCGCCCCCCAGCCCGTGCAACAGGATTACGGCCGGTCCTTGACCAGCCTCGATGTAGTGAATGTTCTGGCTGAAGACAACAGCCACTTTCTCGGTTGGTGGAGCGGGCTGGTCTTGCGGGAAGGCGAACGGCGCAACGACGGCCAAAACCGCGGAGAGCAACAGGGAGCGGAAGCGGATATTCATTTGACCTCACTTTGGATTCTGTGGGAATCTTTTTCGAACAAAGATGGTCCAATTCCACTACAAAATGGTTGTTTTGTGGTGCTCGACGATCGCTGGATTGTTTCCCCGAAAAATACCGAAACAAACGCTTGTCCTTGATGCAATGCCATCTTCACCAGTTTATGTTCCATCCTTATTCGGACTCGATGGCATCTGAACCAGTCACCTGCTTCGAGAAACAGCAGCTCTTTCTTGTGACTCGAATTCGCGTTAAGGTGGGACGTCAGTGAATAGGACGGCCCGGGTCCGCCGGTGTCCCGTCCGACTACTTGGACGCCGGAACAATGAACTAGGTCACTGGTTCCGGAGCAAATTTAAAGTGTGTTGCCAGCAGAACCGGGGCGTCAGTGCCAACCGGGGCCGCACCTCAGGTGTGAGCATCTTTCACGGGAGCACAAAACATGAGATGCGGAGAGCAATTCCCGCATCTGCTTTTAAGGAACTTTTGCTTCGAGACGAAAAGCGTTTCATCGCGGAGGCAAGCCGCCTGGCGGCGCCTGCGGTTGAGTATTGTCGCATTGGCGCAACCAGGATGCGTGCCGAAGTACGCACATAAGCCGAACCGGTAAAGCGGCGGCCAACAGCGACGCGTTAGCGCCCGAATGTGCTCAGCGCGAATGCGTCCGCCATCGACTGATTGCCCATATCATTCGGGTGGATGTGATCGCCTGGATCCAGGTCCTTGCGCAGGCGCGCTGGATCATTCGGATCGCGCACCAGGGCATCAAAGTCGACGATTGCATCGAATTCGCCGCTGTGTCTGATCCACGCGTTCACTTTTTGTCGCGTGGCCTCGCCTACGGGGCCAGCCAGCCAAACGCCCTCTTCAGGCGTGAGCGTTGCGCCGATGATTTTGATCCCGTTGAGATGCGCGCGGGCAATCAACTGCCTGTAGCCGGCGATAAGATCCTCGGCCACCAGCGCGCCCTGCCCGGTGATCTGCCCATGAAGATTGATGTCGTTGATACCTTCCAGCAGCACAATCCAGCGCACTCCCGGTTCGCCGAGAATATCGCGGTCGAATCGCGCCAGCGCGCTCACTCCGGCTCCGTCGCGAAGCACCTCGTTGCCTGAAATTCCTTCATTGAGGACGGAGATGCGGGGCCCCGCCTGCAATTGATTCAGCCTCTTTGCAAGCAACGTGGGCCATGCGCGATCGGCATCGCCGGTGGTGCCGAAGCCATCGGTAATCGAATCTCCCAGGCAGGCGGTGGCAAAACTCGAAGGCGGCGCGACCACATCGATGCTGCGCAGCCATAGGTAGCCGGTGGTCGTGTCTCCTTTGGGCATCGATGCCGAAGCCGTCGTATCTCCGCTGGCAAGATAAGAGGTGTGCAGGCCAACCATGTGATTCGCCGGCTCGCCATCGCTCTTTGCCACATAGAGCGAGACTGCAAGATCCGACATCGGCTTCACATTCAAATCGATCGCGTCGCTTACAATAACGGCGCCCGGCCGGATTTCGACGCCCGGGTTTCCACTGAATGTTATTTTGCGATCGCTTGCTGGATCGACAGAAGATTCCGACGTTCGGATTGCAAGATGGGCATCTGCGATGGAGACAATTCCCAGCCCGAATGCATTCGAGAGCTCGATCCTCAACCTGTTGCCGCCGATGCTCGTATGCACGATCATGCGGACCGTCTCATCCTGAACGGTCTTGGGAATGCGCAGCGGCATCGCTGGTCCTTTGAGCTTGGAGAAATCGGGCATGGTAACGCCCGGTGGCAACTGAGGAATCTCCTGAACCGTCCGGCTTAGTTCCTGCGCCGTGGCCCAGGTGGCGACCCAGTGATCAGCGGGCCCCCTGCCGGATTGCGCGGCCAGGAAGGTTCCGCCGAGAGCTCCGACCATTACCATTGCGAGAATCCGAACCCCGTTCGACATTCATCACCTCGTACGACCCGTTGATTACGAACCTGCTGCGCATGCTGCCTTGCATGTTCTCAATCGCTTGCCAGGTGGCGATCGAAGAATTTGATCATGACATTGAATGCGTCGCGCGATTCCGGAACGTCGGCATTGTAGAAGAAGCCATGAAAAAGCCCCTCCCACACATGTAACTCGGCATCGACGCCCAGCTTCACCAGTTGCTCATGGGTATAGATGGCTCCGCTGTAGGCAAAGTCGCGCGTTCCCGTTACCAACAAAGTGGGTGGAAACTTCGCCAGAACAGCAGGCGAATCAAGCGGCGACACGAGCGGGTCATGCATCCTGGCCGTGCTGAAGTAGCCAAGCGCCATCGTGCCCGGAGGACCGGCCGGCGGCACGCGCGCTTCGCCAAGCGGAGACGCCGTATACGCTGCGTCCCCGCCGAACCCTCCGGCCGATGCACAATAAATGCCGATCGCGCCTGGAGCGGGAAGGCCGTGCGCCTGAAACCAGGCCACTGACATCGCGGTGAGCATGCCGCCCGCCGAGCAGCCGTAGATTCCGATACTGCGCGGCTTGTATGTCTTCAGCAAGCGAGAGTAAACGCTGGCAACGTCTTCGCTCGCCGCCGGGAATTTGTTGTCCGGCCCCTCGCGGTAATCCACTGTGATCACTTTGATGCGCATGAGCGCCGCAATCGGAATCGATTCCAGTTCGGCGCACCCCGGCCAGCAACCCGAAAAACCGCCGCCATGGAGATTCACCAGAACCCTGTGCTCGTTGCGGGCAGAGATCCCGTCCTTCGGCGTGTACTCAACTACGTGCACGCCTCCGATTTGGAGATCCTTTTTTTCGACAGCGAACAGCGCGTTATCGCGCTCAATGAATGGCTTCATAAAGTACGGAACACCGTGGTCCTGTTTGACGAGTTCCGGATCCTGCATCTGGATGAGATGCTGAGTGACGTATGCCTTCGCCTCCGGGCTCAGGAAGCTCGAGGTCGGAACCGTGAGCGGTGGAACATGCACGGTGCCATCGGCATCTACAGTCACCTTTGCGGGGGCAGGAGCATCCTGAGCTGTCGCGTGCGCAAGCACAGCGGCGAGCACAAAAGCGAGCGCGAAGACCGTGCGCGAGTTCGGGCGGAATGAAGCGGTCATCATTGTGTAAGCCTCATGGGTGAATCTCTCACTGCCAGAAAAGCCGGGACTGTGCACCGCGCGGCATCCTGGCCTGGGTTGAATCTCAAACATCCGGCAGGGCCGAGCTGCATCTACGGATGAAGGTGTCGGTCAAAGAACTTCGCAATGACTTCGTAGGCCTCTCGAGATTCCGGCAATTCGGAGTTATACCAAAATGCATGCGGCAATCCGTCCCAGACATGCAACTCGGCCGCGACGCCGGCATGGTTGAGCACATTACAGGAATCGATTGCCGAAGAGAACTCGAAGCCGCGCGTGCTGGTGATCAACAGCGTGGGCGGAAATTTTGCGAGCAAATCGGGAGAATTGATGGGATAAACAAGCGGATCATTGGGGTCTGCGTTACCCAGGTAAGCTGGGAATTCGATCGACGGCGCCGCAGCACCGGGGTGGGAAGCCGGCGGCGCCTGCATCCCCATGAGCGGCCCCACCACATGAGCTGAGTCACCGGCAAACATGCGGCCCAGCGATGCACATAAAATCCCGATCGCAGCCGGGTTGGGAAGATTGTGCTTCTCAAACCACGCAATGGACATTCCTGTCAGCATGCCACCGGCGGAGCATCCATACAGGCCGATATGCTGCGGGCGGTAATCTTTCAGCACCTCCCGGTAGACTGCCGCAACATCTTCGCTGGCGGCCGGGAACTTCGACTCCGGCCCCATCCGGTAGTCGATGCTGATGACCTTGATCCTTTCGATCGAAGCTATGGGGATCGACTCGATCAGGGACGAGGTTCTGGCGCCTGACACAAATCCACCGCCGTGAACGTTCAACAGCACTCGATCGCGATTCTTCTCCGCAATTCCGCTCTGGGGCGTTACGACCTGCGTGAAGACTCCGCCAATCGTTCTTTCCTCGATCTTTACCGGATAGCGCTTTTCGATCGGGGCCAGAAACCAGCGCATGATCTCGTCTTGTCTGGCGCGAAAGCCTCGAATGTCCTGATCGGCGCTCGGACCACCGTCGAAGGGCTTGTCGACAAGAAGATGAACCATGTAAGCCCGAGCTTCCGGGCTCAATAGGTTTGATAAGGGGACAGCAAGATGATCGATGACAACCGTGCCCTCGGATTTATCGTTGCCGGGTTCCTGGGCCCGTATCCACCCGCAAACGCCGGCCAGGCAGATCGCGCCTGCGGCCATCCCTGTAAAGGTTGCAACGCGCCGCATCATAGTGAATTTCCCATTGGCCCGGCTGAACTCCCACTGGCTGCGATTCGGATCCATCGAAAGAAAGCCCATCGCGATGGAAGAGTAAAAAAGTGGGCTGATGCATGTCTGGGAGAGCATCAGCCCTTGTTGAACCTCGTGTTTTGACTTCAGGAAAGTCTGATCCCAGCGCTTTCCGTCGTCATTCGGGTTGCAAACGCTTCAGGAATTCGCGCTGAGGAATCTCAGAACGTGATCCTGCCCTCAAATTGCGCCGTGCGAGGAATATTCGCCTGCGTAGTTACCTGTCCGAATCCCGGCACGCCTACCAGACTGCTGGGCAAACCGAACTGCGGGTGGTTGAAAAGGTTAAAGATCTCACCCGAGAACTTGAACGTCGCCTCGTGCGGCAGAGCAAAACTCTTGCTGAACACCGTATCGAAGTTGGCTAGTCCGTCCCCCCGGATGCTTGGATCAACGCGAGGCTCATTGCCGAAGCTGAACTCGCCTGGCTGCTGGAAGCATGACGTGTTGAACCACTCCGCCGCACGCGCCGAACTATGCACCGAGCCCGGTCCGGCTTTGCTGCAGCCGGAGGTGTACGCAGGCCGGATGACTCCCGACTGTCCTGGACCAAAGGGCGCAGTGCCTGCACCAAACTGGCTTAAGACGTTTGCCGGAGCCGTCATCGCAATGGGCGGGCCGCTGCGGACGATGGTAATTCCGTTCACTCGCCAACCGCCCAGAACCGCATTCGCCGCGCCGCTCATACTGCTGAGATACGGATGCCCGTGACCAAAAGGCAGGTCAAAGCCGTAATCGATCACCAGATTACTCTTGATGTCCTCCATACTCCGCGATTTCTCAGCCTTGAGATTGTAATTGTCCTGGGGTAATCCCTCCGCTCCCTGGCCATCAAGGAACGAACTGGTGTTTTCGGTATCGCTCGTCAAATTGCTGAAGGTGTAGGCCACTTGCAGGATATCGCCGTGATCCATGCGCAGGCTGTACTGCAACTGCAAAGCCCGATAGGTTGAGTTACCGTAGCGTGGATTGTATTGCAGCATTCCATCGGGATACTGCGGGTGAGGTTCGAGAAGGTAGCCCTCCTCGACAGTCGGCCCGCCGACGACCGAGGTTGCGGGCAGAACCCCATAGAACGGGTTCGGAACCTGATTGAGAAGATTCGCCTGCAGAGAATCATATTGGTCAGGGAGCTGATTCAGATTGAAGCCGGGCCCCGTGTAGGCGCTGGCAATGACGAGATGAGTTCCTTTCGCGCCGGCATAAGCGGCGGTAAAGCTGCTTTTTGCTCCGAGCGCTTGCTGCACAGCGACGTTCCACTGCTGCGCGTAGCCGTAGGGAACTTGAGGAAGGCCTGCCCACACACCTCCGCCCAGCAGAGCGTTGAGCGCCGCCTGGGTGTGGCCTCCCGGCAATACAAAGCCGTTCGGCAAGGGATTGTCCACCGTGGCAATGAGGGGTTGTCCAACGGTGTTCGTATAGTTTGTGTTGGCGCGGTTGATCGGGTTCAACTGCGGCCCTTCCTGCGCCAAATCAGGCGGCAGGTACGAGATTCCGTATCCGAGACGAAAGACTGTTTGCGGCGTGATTTGATAATCCAGCCCGGCGCGCGGAGCAAACAGGTGCCAATGCAGCATTTCATCTCTGGTGCCTGAGTACTGCGAGCTGCCAAGCAGCGCCGTTCCACCGGTCAGCGGAACACTCTGTGAGGTTACCGGATTGGTGTACGAAGAAACCGATCCGATCGTGACCGATTCAGAAGGCTGGAGCACTGAATCGAGGTTGTGCTCTTCAGAAAATGCGCCCGGCTGGGTCCAGCGCAGGCCCGCGGATACGGTTAGTTTCTTCGTTGGCTGATAAGTGTCCGAGACATACAGGGCATAGTTATGCAGAAAGGCATGCTCTGTAGAGCCATACGATCCAACCGTGCTGGAGGGTATACCCATCAGGAAGGATGCCAGTGCGTTGCCCGTCGTCGTGTCCGTTGCGGAAGAGGCGGTATAGAACGGCGTCGCATTTAAGCCGTAGGTCCAATATCCATAGGCTTCCCACAGCATCTGGCGCCATTCCCCGCCAGCCTTGATGGTGTGGTGGCCGTGAACCTTCGTCAAACCTCCGTTGATGCCCCACACGTTGTTGTTCCAGTACAGTGTGCTCTGAGCAGCGCCGATGTTATAACCTTGAATGCCGAGAGCGGGCAAAATGCCCTGATTCTTATTCTCGCTTTCGCCCTGAATCGTGCCATAGGCACTGCCCAGCGACGTCATATTAAAGCCGCTGCTCAGAATTTGCTGGAAGTTGTAGTTCTCAAGATACGAAAGGTGAATATCGGCAAATGTTGTCGGATTGAAGGTGTGGCTGTCGCCAACTTCAGCTTCCTGCGTATTGTTTCCGGTCGGCCCCAGGCCCGTATTCGTGCCCGTCGGATCGCTGGGCCCATTGTGGGGATTCCAGTATGTGTAGCGCACAAACAGCGAGTCTTTCTCATCGGGCGTCATATCTCCCCGCACATTGAATTGCGTCTGGTAACCCTCGGAGGGCGCCGTAGCCGAGAAGTTTGTCGTGAAAGGCGTCTGCGTGATCCGCGATTCGCTGGGAGTCTCCAGTTTTGCGATGTTCTGGGCGGTAGTGTCGATGTAAGTTAACTTATTCCCGGGCAGCGGGGTCCCAGGCGTGCAGCCATACGACCCGACGGCAGGACAGTAAATGACCTGCGGATCGGCGGAGAAATCGCCCGCCAGTTCCTTTGTGGTCGGCATGGTTTCGCTCTCGGGCGAAGACAAAAGCAGCGACTCGTGTTCCCAGGAGAAGAAGAAGAAGGCTTTGTTCCGGATAATGGGTCCGCCGACGTTGGCGCCGTACTGATTCTGGTGCAACGGAGTCTTTCCCAGATTGTCGTGGTTGCTGAACCAATTGTTTGCGTCCAGATCCGTGTTGCGCAGATACTCGTACGCGTTTCCGTGAAACGCATTTGTGCCGCTCTTGGTCACGATCTGGACAACGCCGCCACCGTAACCGCCGAACTCCGGACTTACGTTGCTGGTGGAAACGCGAAACTCCTGCACGGCATCCTGCGTGGGAACAAGCGGATCCACATTGTTCTCGGCAATGTTCTGCTCCATGCCGTCGATAAAGAAGATGCTCTCACCGCTGAAGCCGCCGCCAATCTGGTAGTTGTTGTAGGCAATCGCCTGCGTCTGCCCGTCGCCCTGATTGGACATGGTGCTGCCCTGGGTTCCGCCTCCCGGCACAACGCCGGGAATAAAATCGAGCAGATTGTTTACGTTGCGTCCATTCAGCGGTGCTTCTTCAACTTGCTGGCCCTGCACGACGCCGCCCAGCGACGCGCTCTCTGTCTGCATCTCAGATTGAGCGGCGGAGACGACCACCGTCTGACTCTGGGTGCCCACCTTCAAAGTCACATCCAATCGCACCACGGCGCCAACTTGCAGGTTGATTCCGCTTTGCGTGAGCGACTCGAAATCCTTCTTTGTCACTGTAATGTCATACACGCTCGGATTGAGGTTCACGAAGCTGTAATTACCGGCAGCGCCCGTTACCGCGGTCTGGCTCGCATTGGTCGCCGTATTCTTCAAGACAACCGTGGCATCCGGAATGATGGCGCCCGAAGGGTCGGTCACCAAACCCACGATAGACCCGGAACTGGTTTGCGCGTGGGCATCGGCAACGAAGGCGACGCAACTGCAGAGCATCAGCAGCAGGAACGCTGCTGCGTGTATCACCGGCAAGCGAACGAACCCGTTGACCCAGGATTTCATCGCTTGGTTTCTTTGCTTCATCCTCATAAAGCCTCCTGCTTCCAATTTCTGTTTCCGAATTCTCATGCCGGCTCACCCTTGGACCGGGGCGAAGCCGACGTTGCGTGCGTGAGGGGCCTGATGCGGCCAGATGGCCAACTGAAACCCATCAACTGCAAATCCCCTACCGAGGTCAGACTCGATTGGCTGCGGGGCCAACATTCCTCTGCGATTCGGATTCCTGCAAAGATAGAACTGGGGATCGCTGCTTACCAATTTCGAAGGAAATGCTAGATATTTCATCAGCACTTGTCAATAAAAAAATTATTGACATGTGTTTGCAATTTCTGCTAACCTGTCAATACATTTTGGCAGTGATTGATAAGAAAAGAGTTATAATCTCCACAAGGAAAACAGGAGTCAGTCGCGTAAAGTCATTCCTATCGAGTTGCATATCAAGGAGACGGCGAGCTGATAGACATACTCGGCGGAACACGATCATACTGGTGCCGCTCGACGGAAGTGAGCAACGATGGCAGAAAATCTCGAACTTGAGTCTCTCGGCGGGACCCCGAAGTACAAGCAGATTTATACGAGGCTGCGAAGCGCGCTCGCGAATCGCGAATTCGCGCCTGGCGACAAGCTGCCGAGCGAAAACGAACTCGTCGAGCAATTCGGCGCCAGCCGTCCCACGGTCGGGCGCGCTCTGGCTCAACTGGAGAACGAGGGCCTGGTCGAGCGCAGGGCCGGATCGGGAACCTTCGTTCTGGAGGAGAAGACTACGGAGAATTTCGTCCTCGGCCTCCTCATCCCGGACCTTGGAGTGACTGAGATCTTCGAGCCCATCTGTCGCGGCATCTCGATTGATCGCACCGGGCCCTCTCACGATCTGCTGTGGGGAGCGACGCTCTCCCCCGGCGCGCCGGTTGAAGACCAGGCGCAGCAACTCTGCGAATACTATCTGCAGCGGAAGGTATCGGGCATCTTCTTTGCGCCTCTGGAACTGGCTTCGCGGAACGAAGAGATCAACCGGCGCATCACGGGCGCGATTGATGAGGCTCAGATTCCGATTATTCTCCTCGACCGTGACCTTTATGCGTATCCACAGCGCAGCAAGTACGATCTGGTGACGATCGATCATCGCCGCGCCGGATTCGTGATCGCCCATCATTTGATCGAACGTGGCGTCAGGCGCATTGTCTTCTTCAGCCGGCCGCATTCGGCGCCGACTGTAGCCATGCGCACCGCGGGCGTCTTTGAAGCCATCCATGCATCCGCGGATCGTCACGTCTGCGGGTGGACCGAAAGCGGAGATCCAAACGATGTTGCCCTGGTCCGCTCCATCCTCACCCGGCATCGTCCAGATGGCTTTGTCTGCGCCAACGACTTCACGGCAGCACGCCTGATGACCTCGCTGTACGCTCTCGGCGCCGACGTTCCATCTCAGGTGAAGGTTACGGGCTTTGACGACGTGCGCTACGCCAGCCTGCTACAGACACCGCTCACGACAATTCATCAGCCTTGTCTTGAACTAGGCGCTACCGCGCTTGCCGCCATGTTTGCGCGCATTAAGAATCCCGCCATGCCGGCCCGCGACTATCTCCTCGATTTCAAGCTCGTTGTCCGCCAGTCGACAGCTTTATCAGACCCCAACAGCACACCAAATCCTTCGCTGGAGAGCAGCGCGAATGAGGAATAATCCGCGCGCAGGAGAATAGACCGCACAGCGGACCATGATGCACGGAGGATTCAAAGGGGAGTTGACAGTGAAGATTCTCAGCATGGGCGAAGTCCTCTGGGACGTGTTTGGCGAGGAGGAGTATCTCGGAGGCGCGCCGCTCAATTTCTCGGCCGTACTACAGAAGCTTGGAAACACAGCCGCGGTATTGACCGCCGTCGGCATGGATGAACGCGGCGCCCGTACGCTCAAGGCCATGCGGGATCTCGGCCTGACTACCGAATTTGTGCAGCAAGTGGCCGAACGGCCTACGGGCACCGCATTCGTTTCCACGGGTGGAGATCGGAACGTGATTTTCACGATTGACCGGCCGGCGGCGTTCGATTGTGTCGAGGTCGATGCGTCGCTGCTTCAGCGCGCGATTCACTTCGCCCCCGATTGGCTGTATTTCGGTACGCTCGCACAGGCGAATCCGCACATGGAAATGGCGCTGATGCGCCTGGTCGAAAACCTTCCTGAAACTCGGTGCTTTTACGACGTAAACCTGCGCAGCGGGCATTGGAACCTGGCGCTGGTCGAGAGACTCTCCTCTGCGGCCCATGTTATGAAGCTTAACCATCACGAAGCCGAAATGCTCCACGAGCTGACGAGGGGAAAGAGCAACTTCGACCTCGAAGACTTTTGCCGACATTGGTCTTCGACATACAACATCTCCACCATCTGTGTGACCCTCGGCAGCCGCGGGTGCGCCATCTTCAAGGACGATACATTGCGCTCCTTCGATGGCTTCACGGTCGAGGTGGTTGACACGGTTGGCTCCGGCGATGCCTTTGCCGCCGCCTTTCTGCACGGGCTGAACGCCGGTTGGCCGATCGAAGAGAATGCCACCTTTGCCAACGCGCTCGGCGCGCTAGTCGCAGGCCGCCCCGGAGGAACTCCTGACTGGAACACCGAAGAGCACGCTGCACTGATTCGCTCACGCTCCACGTCACGCAAGAAATCGAATCCATCCGCACCGCGGTGACCCCGCGCGAGACCCCCCATGAAAAACCAGGTTCAACTGATTGCCTATGTCGACCGTTTCTCCGGTGGCGGGGTCCAGGATCTTGCATTACTGCTCAACGGACCCCTGGCAGGCGTCTTCGGAGGAGCCCACTTACTTCCCTTCTTCGATCCGATCGACGGCGCCGATGCCGGCTTTGATCCCATTGACCACACTCGAGTCGATCCCCGGCTGGGCACGTGGGATGACCTGCGTGCGCTTGGCGGTCGCGTGGAGCTTATGGCCGACTTGATCGTCAATCACGTTTCCAGCCAGTCTCCGCAGTTTCAGGACTTCTCAGAAAACGGCGCAAGTTCGCCCTGCGCCGGAATGTTCCTCACCTATGACCGTGTCTTCCCGCAGGGCGCAACGGAAGCCGAGCTGCTGCGCATCTATCGCCCGCGGCCCGGGCTTCCTTTTACCTATTCAACCTTGCGCAACGGCGAAAAGAGGCTGCTCTGGACCACTTTCACATCGCAGCAGATCGACATCGACGTGACGCATCCGCGGGGCCACGAGTACCTCGGCGCAATTCTGGAGCGATTTCAAGCGGCCGGCATTCGCGCTATCCGCCTTGACGCCGTTGGTTACGCCATCAAAAAGCCCGGCACAAGTTGCTTCATGATCCCCGAGACCTTCGACTTCATCGCCGAGCTCACGAAACGGGCTCGCTCGCTCGGCATGGAAGTTCTCGTCGAGGTGCATAGCTACTACAAGCAGCAAGTTGAGATTGCGCGGCGGGTCGATTGGGTCTACGACTTCGCATTGCCGCCGCTGGTTCTGCATGCCCTTTACACGGCCGACGCCCAACCACTCCTTGAATGGATGAAGATCCGCCCCCACAACGCCATCACTGTCCTTGACACGCACGACGGCATTGGCGTCATCGATGTCGGCGCCGGTCAGCAAGGCGATCCCGGCCTGCTTGCGCCCGAGGCCATTCATCATCTGGTCGAGGAAATCCATCGCCGCAGCAACAATGAAAGCAAGCAAGCCACTGGAGCCGCGGCCAACAACCTCGACCTCTACCAGGTCAATTGCACTTACCTGGATGCTCTCGGCGGCGATGAAACCCTCTACCTCATCGCACGTGCGATCCAGTTCTTTGTGCCCGGCATTCCCCAGGTCTATTACGTCGGCTTGCTCGGCGCACACAACGACATGGAACTACTGGCCCGAAGCGGCGTGGGCCGCGACATCAATCGCCATTACTTCACGCCCGAAGAAATCGCCGCGTCGCTGCAAACGCCCCTGGTCAAGGGGCTCATCGCGCTGATCCGCTTGCGCAACAGTCACCCCGCTTTCAACGGCGACTGCACAACCGAGCTTGCATCGCCTGGACGACTCACAATTCGCTGGCGCCAAAATGAGCACTGGATTTCGCTCGCAGTCGACCTGAGCAAACCCTGCGCGACGCTCGAATACTCCAATGGCCGGGATGCGACCGCAACTATGGCCATTCCAGCAAGATGATCGACGAAGGAGGCGTACCTCGGTGACCCTTCACGCGCCCGGCGCAAATCATTCTGTGATTCGCGCTTTGACTTACCTGATGTTCATGATGTTCGCGATGACCACGGACTCGGTCGGAGTCATTATTCCCGAGGTGATCCGGACCCTTCATCTGAGCGACACCGCCGCGGGTGCTTTTCACTATGCCAGCATGTCGGGCATTGCTGTGGTTGCCATCTTTCTCGGATTTCTGGCCGATCGCTTCGGCAGAAAGTGGACCATCATCCTCGGCCTGGTGCTATTTGCTCTTAATTCGTATCTCTTCGCGGTTACCAATTCCTTTGCCGTTTTCGTCATACTTCTTACAGTCTCCGGAGCCGCGATTGGCATCTTCAAGACCGGAGCGCTGGCTCTGATCGGCGATATCTCCGATTCGACCCAGCAACACACCTCGACGATGAACACCGTCGAAGGCTTCTTCGGCGTCGGCTCCATCGTCGGTCCGCTCATTGTCGCCCGGCTGCTGCTGCAAGGCGTTTCCTGGAAATGGCTTTACGTAATTGCCGGCTCTCTTTGTGTCCTGCTGATTATTACGGCATCTCTGGTGCGCTATCCGCATACAGCGCGGCGTTCCGAGGAGCCGATTAATCTGAATCGGACTTTGCGCTTGCTGGGGAACCCCTATGCGCTGGCCTTTTCCTTGGCCTGTTTTCTCTACGTTGCCGTTGAGTGTGCCATTTACGTCTGGCTGCCCTCCTACCTCAAAGACCACAGACCCTCGTCGGCGTTTATGGCGGCCTATGTGGTCTCGATCTTCTTCATCCTGCGCGCCGCGGGGCGCTTCGTGGGCGCATGGTTCATAGCGCGATGGAGCTGGACGACTATTCTCGCTCTCTTCAGCGGCGCAATCCTCGCCTGCTTTGTCAGCGCCATCCTCGGCGGAGCCAACGCGGCAGTTTATCTACTGGCGTTTTCCGGCATATTCATGTCGGTCATCTATCCCACTCTCAACTCAAAGGGGATCAGCTGTTTTCCGAAGTCTGAGCACGGCTCCATCTCCGGCGTTCTGCTCTTTTTTACTTGCCTCGGAGCGGCGCTCGGTCCACTGGCGATGGGCATTGTCAGCGACGAGTTCGGAGGCCTGCAAGCAGGATTCGTTCTGGCAACCGTTTTCGCCGCTTTGCTATTCCTCGGCTTGCTCTATAACTGGATTGCAAATCCCACGCGCGCCGTGCTTCTTCACTCCGACGAGACGGAGTACGGCTTGCAGCAGTGAATCGGCCCGATTGCAACCGTACAAGGGCCTCCAGTTCGTTGGAGATCCACCAATAACTTTCGTTAGTGCCCGTTCAGTGGATCGTGAAGCAAGCTGCGCAGGTAAGCTGCGCCTTGGCTTGCGATGTCCATCGGCGAGACTTCGCGCTCTGCCCAAAGCGCGCCCGGACCATCCTTGACTTCGGGCAGAAAACCAAATCCTTCGATCATGACATAGCCCTGGTATCCAATCGCGTGTAAAGCATCGACAATTCCGGGAAAGTCGACGTGCCCCTGCCCCAGAAGGCTGCGATCGTTCTCGCTGATGTGCATGTGCTTGAGGCGATCACGTAGAGAGAGAACCGCCGCGGCGGGATTCTTTTCCTCGATGTTCGCGTGAAAGGTGTCAATGGTGACCCCAACGCGCGGATGCCCCACGGCCTGGCACAGCGCGAGCGCTTCCTTTGCCGTCCGCAGAAAAAACGTCTCCGAGCGATTTACGGGCTCAATGGCAATCGTGACGTCGCAAGCATCGAGCGTTTCGCCGAGTGCTTGAAATGCTTCAGTCGCCCATTGCCACTCATCCGCCGTCGGCCGGTGGCCTGTGAAATAGCCGATGGGTGCGTAGAGCGGGCCTCCCAGCACTTTCACGCCCAAATTTGCAGTCATTTCTACGCACTGCTTCAGGTGGCTGAGCGCCTTCCTGCGATCGCCTGCATCGGAACTGATGGGATTAACGCCGGCGGGAAGAATCGCGCAAACCGTGCATTCCAGGCCGCTCTGCTCGAAGGCTGATCGGATCGCGGCCGCAGGCAACAGCGCTGGATCGAACATGGGAATCTCGAATCCGTCCATGCCTAAACTCCGAATCGCCGGCAGCAAATCAAGAAGCCACGGCTCGAATCTTCCCGTCCATGCGAATGCACTCACTCCAAGTTTCATGGGTCCATGTTAATCCGCGGTCCTAAGGCTCCGAAGCGGAGGCTTGAGACTCTACTTCGGCTGGAGCACGACCCTGCGAGCTGTCTCTGCACAAGGCAGGCAGTCCGTCGCGGCCCCGGAAAGACGGGAATCACGCCCAATACGAAATGGGAAGCTCAATCACCGTTGAATGTAGTTTGCGCCTGCTTGCAGGCGCCATTGTGCTCAGGTCGCTCTGGCTTACTTCGTATCGTATGACTGGCGATGGCTTACCGTATTCGCAGGGCTCAACCCGTCGCAGCCGGCCTTCACCGGTTGATGCCCGGCCACAACGGTCAGGGAATACCCTTGTGTGCTCGTTGCTCTTACATTATGATTACGGAGTCGGAATTATTACGACCGTCGAAGAAAATCTTAGATGACGGGAATGATTGCACTTAGGCTCATTGTGGACTTCGCAATCTGCGCTCCTTGAGCTGGGTATTGACCGCCCCATCGAGCGGGAAGAAATAGATCGGCGATTCGGGCAGGACGGATTGCGTGAGGGCCGTTCATTCCACTCATGGGCCCGACAGGGATGCATGAATCACAATTGTGATCGGGAGGAGAAGCATGCGGCCGGAACAGTGGGAGACGTTCAAGCGAGCAGTGCGTCGAGAAAAGCTCGACAAGATCCCGATGGCGCTCATCATCGATAGTCCATGGATTCCGGGATATCTGGGCATTAAACACCTGGACTATTTTCTTGATCCCGAGCTTTGGTTTCAGTCGAACTTGAAGATCATGCAGGAGTTTCCAGACATCATCTTCATCCCTTCATGGTGGATGGAGTACGGGATGGCGGCTGAGCCCTCCATTCTGGGAGCCAAAATCAAGTTCTGGCAAGACAATACGCCCAGTGAATACCACACGCTTTACCGCCTTGAAGACATCGACAGCTTCCCCGAGTATGAGGTCGAAGCCGACGGATTTGCGGGCCTCACCCTGCACCGGATCGGTATGGCGCGGCAGCGAATTCTCGATGCCGGCTACATACTCCCCATGGTCACCTCGCGCGGTCCCATGTGCACCGCGGGATTTGTCCGCGGCACGACGGAGTTCATGATCGATCTGGTCGAAGACCCAAAAGGCGCGCATAAGCTGCTCGACCTGTGCACGCGCGTCATTATTGACTGGCTGAAAGCGCAGCAAAAAGTCATGGGCGATACCGTTGAGAGCATCTTCATCCTCGACGACATCGTGGGGTTTGTGAACGAGGAGCATTACCTGGAGTTTGCGCATCCATATTTGAAGCGAATCTGCGACGCCTTCCCCAAGGATTGGATCAAGCTGTATCACAACGATGCCGAGGTAGACGCCTGCCTCGACCACCTGCCTGACACGGGATTCAATGTGCTCAATTGGGGCAAGCAGCGCCACATCACTGAGGTAAAACGTCGCATTGGCGACCGCATGTGCCTGATGGGCAATGTCAATCCGCTGGAGGTTGCGGTCCGCGGAACCCCTGAAGAAGTGAAGGACGAGACTCTCGAAGTCCTGGAGGGTTCCGGCGGCGAAGGGATCATTCTCTCCGTCGGCGGCGGCACCAGCCCAGGCATGCCGCGCGAAAACATTCTGGCCATGCTTGAGGCTCTTGAAGAATTCAACACCAAACGCGCCGCGGGAGCGGTTGCAAGCGCACGCTGAGGAAACGATTCGATGCCCGATTACGCCCTGATGAATCAACACCTGTACGAAGGAAATGCCGACCAGGTGGGCAAGCTGACCGAAGCTGCTCTGGCCGAAGGGCGCTCCGCGCAGGAGGTGTTGACAGAAGGTCTCATCGCCGGCATGAGCGTGGTCGGCGAGGACTTCAAGCACAACGTGCTCTATGTGCCGGAGGTTTTGATCGCGGCGCGAGCCATGAAGTCTGGCATGGCGGTGCTCAAACCTCTGCTGACATCGAAGGACGGCGGAACGAAGCCCAAAGGTGTTCTGTTGATGGGCACGGTTCGCGGCGATTTGCACGATATCGGAAAAAATCTAGTAGGCATGATGGCCGAGGGCGCGGGCTTCGAGGTTCATGACATCGGCGTGGATCAGAGTGTTGAGAAATTCATGGCCGCCGCCGAGAGATGCAAGCCCAACATCGTGGGCATGAGCGCGCTGCTCACAACTACGATGATGTATATGAAGACCGTGATTGAGGGCTTTCATGCTGCGGGCCACACGGAAATCAAGATGGCTGTGGGCGGCGCTCCCATCAGCCAGATGTTTGCCGA
>CAYOVE010000009.1:0-36638 GCA_964407295.1 uncultured Occallatibacter sp. | reverse complement strand
GAAACAGCATTAAAACCTGAATCGATTTCGGAGAGAAACATGCGCGCCAGTGCGAACGAGTTTCGTCTGCGGATGATCATTCAAATCGTCATCGTCTTTGTTGGATTCTGGGCGCCGTGGCTCGGTCGATGGGATTTTGGTCGAAGAATCTCCGCGCTGGAGTGGCTTCCGCTCGAAGCGAGCCGGCTGGGCCTGGCCAGCTTCACCGTAGCCACGCCGGTCATCATCGTGCTGGGCGCGCTGGCGGCACTGGCAGGCGCGGTGCTGCGCGTGTGGGGAGCGGCGTATCTCGGCTACAGCACGGTTCACCACGGCGACATGCAAGCCGGCGCGGTCATGGCCGACGGGCCATTCCGCTACCTGCGCAACCCCCTCTATCTCGGCGGCTGGTTCATGATGCTCGCGGTTACGCTGCTCATGACTCCTTCGGGAGCGCTGTTCACGATCGTGCTGATGACGATTTTCTTCCTGCGTCTGATTTTGGGAGAAGAAGTGTTTCTCGGCCACCAGCTCGGCCAGCCGTATGAGGTGTATTTGCGCTCGGTGCCGCGGCTGATTCCGCATCTTCGCGGCAGTCTGCCGCCGGCCGGAAACAAGCCGCACTGGATCATCGCGATCCTCACAGAGGTCATGCCCATCGGCGTGTTCTTCACCATGGCGGTTCTCGCCTGGTTCTACGATCAGCAACTCATGCTGGAGGGGATCTTCTGGAGCTTTCTCGCTTCGATGGTGGCGCGAGGCCTGATGAAGGCATGGATTCCAACCTTGGTGAGCGCGGCCGTCTTCGCCGTCGCGTGGTGGCCCTTCCATCTCAACTGGATGCGATCGATCCTCATCGCGCTTGGAGTGTGGCTCGTCGTGCGCGCGCTCGTGCCGGGCAGAAAATCCGAAGTGGACCAAGCCAAGCCGAGCGCCGCGTGATCAGGCTCGCCGCTTTCCCAAGCGGCTCAGGTGCGTAAATCCGAATCCGTCGCCGTACTTGAGGCCATAGCCCAGCAGCCGGTCCACGCCGATGTGGTTGGCCCAGATCAGCGCCAGCGCCAGCGCCGCGTGCGCTCCGGGCAGCAGCGAGCAAAGTGCCAGCACTCCCGGCGCAATGTATGTGTGGAATGCGTTGTAGACACGCGCGCCCCGGCAGGGACCGGCAAGGTAGCCCAGCATCGAAAGATCGGGCGCGAGCCACAGCGCCGCGAAGAGCCACCAGTTCGCGCCCGTACGCGCGTAGAGCACGGCCGTAGCCGCAGCCGCCACCAACCCTTCAAGGCGAAGAAGAAACAGAATCGATGATCCGCGGACGGGAGGGGCGGCAACTTGTTGAGGAAGAGCCGAGGCCGTTGTCATAGCCGATTAGATGAGCCAGCAGGCCGGCGGAGCGACAATAAAATCCAACCGTGGTTCAGGCGGGCAAAAAATAAAAAGGGGAGAGCGCAAGGCTCTCCCCTTTTCTCTTGCTCTCTGAGGGAGGAACTACTTCTTCGGCGGCGCGATGACGTCCTTCGCGGCCTTAGCCACGCGGAACTTCACCACGGTCTTGGCCTTGATCTTGATGGCCTCGCCGGTCTGGGGGTTGCGGCCCATGCGAGCCTTGCGATCGGCCTTCACCAGACGGCCGATTCCGGGGATTACGAATACGCCACTCTTCTTGGTCTCCTTGATGGCCGTTTCAGCCAATAGATCAAGGAAAGCTGCGGATTGCTTGTTGGTCAGTTCGAGCTTCTCGGCCAGGAGCCGTGTAAGGGCTGTTTTGGTCAATCCAGATGCCATTGAATGTTCTCCTTCTCGGCGAGCCCTCTGGGCTGCCTGATTGGTGGGGCTTCCGCGCAACATTCTCACCGCATGGAGGAGGGGCGATCAAAGCTACTTGGCGCGAAAACCCTGTATTCATGCGGCTACGAAGAACCCTGCCGATGGTTACCATGCGGCTTGGGCAGGGACAAAGTCAATGGGAAAATGCGGCTTTTCCACAATTTTCTTTGGTTTTTATAGGGTTAATGCCGATTTTTGCCGGATTTTGGGCCATCGCATCTCTGAAACCCGCATTTGGAGCGGGTTTGCCGCATCATGAAACTCGTTGCCCCCATCCTCCGCGCATCTCTCGGAGCGAAGGGTGGGAGACGCAATCAACCCGGCGCTACCTGAGGCCGAAGAGCACCTTTCTCTTGGGCGCGAGGCTTGCGGAGATCGGCGTGTTCAACGCGTCTACCACGGGCGCGGCCACCTTGAAGTAGCGAATCACCACATCGGCAATGTCCTTTTTGAGTGCGGTCTTCGCGGGCAGCTCCGCGGCCAGTCCCCATTGGCGGCAGCGGATCAGGTCCATCCCCGGGTGGTCAGGGGGAAAGCCCTTCGGCGGCCGCGTGAGCGCGTTGCCCTCGAATTCGTCATAGAGCTTGCGCACGGTGGGGCGCTTGAGCAGCCTCCGGAACTCCGCATGATGATCGAGCAGCCAGTGGCGGATCGCGGCCAGTTGTTCCTTCTCTGGCATGTAAGAGCCCGCGGCGATGATCACTTCCTTCGCGCTGACGTGGAAGTAGTAGCCCGCGCCGGAGGTCTTCTCGAATCCCGTATGAGTCCACCACGCGGCCACGTGCGTTTTGTACGGGCGTTTGTCATTCGAGAAGCGCGTGTCGCGATAAATCCTGAACAGTGATTTCTCCGCGGGGCGCACGTGATTGGGTGCAAAGTCCACCATGGCGTCGGTAATCCTGCGCACGACGGCCAGCATCGGCTCCTTCAACTCCGCCTCAAACTGCTCCTTGCGCGGCTGAAACCATGCGCGGTCATTGTGTTTGGCAAGGTTGCGCAGGAAAGTGAGAGCTTCGGGGCGGAAATAAGGCGGTGCGGGAGCGGGTGCGAGTTTTGCTTCGGAAACCATGACAAAGAAAAGTTTATCGCGAGAGCGCGAGACGTGAGACGTTCACGCTGCGCAGCTCGCAAATGAGGTTTCGCCAAGAGGAAAACTCGAAACGCATCCGCGGATTCTATGGCCGTCCCCAAATCAGCTCGGTGATGAGGAGCTCTTGCCCCAAAGGCTTGACCGTGACTGTCACCGCCTCGGTCCATATTGCGACATATGCCCAGCCTTCACCATCCATTGATGGGTTGCGCAACTCGGTGTTATCCATCACTTCCACAGCGGGGACATCAGGGAACTCGTCGGCAATGCTCATCATCTGTTCGAAACTTGATTTCAAGTGCGCCACCGGATATTCGTGTTTCAGATCGGGGCTCAACAGGTCATGGGCTCTGTCGAATTCGCCTTTTAGCAGGGCCTCGGCGAAATTAAACGCCACAATACCGTGGGGCATGTCTTTGGTCTTCACTTTCCCTCCTGCTAAATCATCTTCAGCGACGTAAGCCCGCCCAGGCCTATTCCACAGCCTTCGCGTTGAGCGCGAGGACAACAGCCCGACATCCGCATGCGGAGGCTATTCCATTCGCGCATTGCACTGTTCTGCCGCTAAGCCGCGCGGGTGAGCCAGCTCTTCATCGTATTCGCGTCCACCAGGCCTGCCTGCTGAAACTTGAGCTCTCCGTTGGCGAAGACGGCGAAGTTGGGGATGCCCTGGACTTTGAAGCGCGCGGCAAGCTCCGGGAACTTCTCTGTATCGACCTTCAGCACAACCGCGCGTCCAGCGAGGTCGCGCGCCACTTGCGCAACGTTGGGTGCTGCCATGCGGCAGGGGCCGCACCACTCGGCCCAGAAATCCACCAGAACCGGAACCTTGCTGGCGCCGACGATTTCGTCAAACTCAGACGGACCGGCCGCGATGGGTTCCGACATTGGCGGCAAGGAGACTTTGCACGCTCCGCATCGGCCCGTGTCGGCAACGTGCTTTGCGGGAATACGATTCGGCTTTCCGCAGGACGGACAGTTCCGGATGATGGGCATTGGAGATCCCCCAATTTAGAGATGCGGCTCAGATCACTTTCGTCGCTAACGAATGACCTTCAGCGCAGCCCTGAACAGTCCATCAAAATCCGCGGAGAGCGCTTTTTCTTTCGCGATGGACTGCTCGATGGCCTTCTCCGCGGCGGGTCGTTGATAGCCGAGGTTGGTCAGTGCCGACAGCACGTCATCGACGGCAGGGCCCTGCACAGACGGCTGCGCCGGCGCAACGGCGAAGTCATCGAGCTTGTCTTTGAGCTCGACTACCAGGCGCTCGGCCAGCTTTTTGCCCACGCCGGGAATGTGCGTAAGCTGCGCGTGATCCTGCCCGCGAATCGCTTGAACAACGCGGTCGGAGTTAAGCCCGCTCAGGATCTTGATGGCCAGTTTGGGGCCGACTCCGCTCACGGTGATGAGCCGCTCGAACAGCCGCTTTTCGTCGCTGTCTAAAAAGCCGAAGAGCGCGATCTGGCTGTCGCTTACCTGGGTGTGAATGTGCAGCGATGCTTCGGCGCCCACAGGGGGCAGCGCCGTAAACGCGGGCACGGAGATGGCGACGTCGTAGCCCACGCCCCCGGCCTCAACGATGGCCTGGCCGGGTTGTTTGTGAATGAGCTTGCCGCGCAAGTGAGCGATCATTGATTTCGATTCTACGGCGACTCTGCGGTCTTTCTATAGAATCCCCATTCGCTTTGCCACGAGCTCCAGCGTTTCCAGCGCGCGGTCAAGCTCGGCGCGGGTGTGTTCGCTCGTCAAAATGGCGCGGATGCGCGCTTTGCCTTCCGGCACGGTCGGGAACGCGATCCCCGTTGCCATTACACCCTCGTCGAAGAGCGCACGGCTGAAGTCCATCGCCGCGCGGCCCTCGCCCACAATGATCGGAGTGATCGGCGTTTCGGTGGCCGGAGTGTTGACGCCGCCAATGTTGAAGCCAATGCGCTTGAGCTCGCCCTGGAAATAGCGCGTGTTCGACCAGAGGCGCAGAATCCGCTCCGGCTCGCGTTCCAGAATGTCGAAGGCGGCGATGCACGTGGCCGCGACCGACGGAGGATGCGACGTGGAAAACAGAAAGGGCCGCGCGCGGTGGTAAAGGTAGTCGATCAGGTCCTTCGTCCCGCAGACGTAGCCGCCCAGCGCGCCGATGGCCTTTGAGAGCGTGCCCACCTGCACATCTACCTTGCCGTGCATGCCGAAATGATCCACAGACCCGCGCCCGTTGCGGCCCAGAACGCCCGAGGCGTGGGCGTCGTCAACCATCATGATGGCGCCGTATTTCTCCGCCAGCGCGGCCAGCTTGTCCACGGGACCGATGTCGCCATCCATCGAAAATACGCCGTCGGTAATCACCAGCTTCTTGCCCGGCGCCTTCTCCAATTCCCGGAGCAGCTCCTCGCAGTGGGCCGCATCCTTGTGGCGAAAAACTTTGATCGTGGCCCGCGAAAGCCGCGCTCCGTCAATGATGCTGGCGTGGTTCAGCTCGTCGGAGAGAATGAAGTCTTCTTTACCGAGAATCGCGCTCACCGTGCCGGCGTTGGCCGCGAAGCCGCTCTGGAAGACTACGCAGGCCTCGACATTCTTGAAGCGCGCGATCTTCTCTTCGAGCTCCATGTGGATACGCATGGTTCCGGCGATGGTGCGCACCGCGCCCGACCCTACGCCGAAGGCGCGCGTGGCGGCGATGGCCGCTTCAATGAGTTTGGGGTGATTAGCGAGGCCAAGATAGTTGTTGCTGGCCAGGTTGATGACCTCGCGGCCGTCGTAGTGGCAAACCGGCGCCTGCTGGTCGTCGAGCACGCGAAGATTGAAGTGCGTGCCCTTGGCGCGCAAATCGTTGAGGACGGCGGTCAGGTGTGCAAGCTGGGGACGGGGTGTAGCTTCTGTCATGGCATAGCACCTACGCTCAAAAGCATAGCGCGATTGTTTGGGTGGCATTCCCACTGGTCATGCGTCAAAGAGTAGGCCGGTTAAGGGCCGGACGGACGCCCGCGGGGTTGGCCGGATTGCGCCCCGGCCAGATACAATAGGGGTTTACGACAAGATCATGGACCGCGCGTTGCCGAGCCGAAGCGCAATCTTTCTGGAGAGTTGGAGCAGGTGCAAGTGACAGGGTTGAACTGCCGCAATTTGCGGCTTGAATGGGTTGCGGGACTCGGGTTCGCGTTGGCGCTGGCTGTGTTGCCAGTGGCCGCGACGGCGCAACAAATCTCGACGCATACCGCGCTGACTGTGGAGACCAGTGTGCAGGCCGGGCATACGCAGGCAACCGCGACGGTTGCTGTAACCGCCACGGATGGGCTACCCGCATCCGGCGTGGTTGTTATTCAAGACGGGGATCGCGAACTGGCCGAAGCAGCTTTGAATGCCCAGGGCGTGGCCTCGCCAGAGTTTTCGCTGTCCGGCGGAGATCACAACCTGCGCGCCGTCTACGCGGGCGATGCGTCGCACCTGAGTTCGTCCTCCGCCAGCACGAATGCGACGGCCCAAACCAGTTCCACGCCCAACTTCACTCTTTCGCTGGCCCCCGTGGCGCCTTCCACGCTTCCACTCACGCTTACCGCCGGCAATGCGGGCACGATCGCCGTGACGGTGGTACCGGAAGACAACGCGGCGCTCACCTCGCCCATGTTCGTCACCCTCTCGTGCTCCGGTCTTCCCAGCGAGGCCAGTTGTACCTTTACTCCGGAATCGGTCGAGATTCTTCCGACCACGCCCGCAAGCTGCCCTGCCAACTCGCCTGCGTCCGCTTGCCCGCCCGTCAGCTCCATGCTGCTTCAAACCGTCGCGCCCAGCGGGGCCAGGGTCTTGAAGCCCGCGTTTCCGGGCAGTGCAGGCCGTCCGGTCGCATGGGCCGTTCTGCTGCCGGGCATGTTGGGCCTCGGTGGATTGGCTTGGGGCGCGCGCCGCCGGCGCTGGTTGCAGCGCCTGGCACTCGTGGCTTTGGTGGGGCTGATTACCGCGCTCGGAACCACCGCCTGCAATCCACGGTACTACTACCTCAATCACGGCCCGGTGCCAAATCCCGCCACTCCGAACGGCACTTATACGGTCACCATCACGGCGCAATCATCGAACGGTGTCACGGCGATCACCAACAACACCACGATGGTGCTGACGGTCACCGGCGGTTCTTAAGTACACTGCCTGCATGGCGCGGCGGCATCCCCTTCCTCCGGACATCTATGCGCTGGTAGAGCAGACGCCGGCCACCGTGCTGCTTGAGGGCGGTAAACAGACCAACTCCGAAACCAAGGAAAAGCCGTGGACACAATTGTTCACGGAGCCCTTGCGCGTGTGCGTCGCGCACTCGTCTTCGGAGATCCCCGGACTTTTTTCGGACATTGAGAACGCGGTTGCCGCGGGCCGGTTCGCAGCAGGCTTCTTCAGCTACGAGTGCGCACGCTGCTTTGAGCCGAAGGCCGGTGTGGTTGCGGCGCGGGAAGGGCAATCGCTCGCCTGGTTTGGGATCTACGAGCGAAGCTACGCTTTCGATCACAGCACAGGGAAATTTGAAGGCGGAGAGCCGCCGGAGCTCGAGCGATTCCGCAGGCGGGTGCCACATGCGGAATCGGCAGATCCATTCTCGGAGATCGCCGCGGAGTTCACGCTCAGCGAAGCCGAATACGCCCGGCGCATCGCCCAGATTCACGAGTGGATTCGCGCCGGAGACGTTTATCAGCTGAACTTTACTGCGCCGATGAAGTTTGAAGCGCCCTCGAGTGCGGCGGCGCTTTACGCGCGGCTTCGCGCCCGCCAGCCGGTGGACTACGGCGCGTTCCTGCACTGCGAGCCGGGCCGTCGCATCCTCTCGTTCTCTCCGGAGCTGTTCTTCCGCATAAACGATGATGGCGCAACACGCCGCATCGTTACGTGTCCCATGAAAGGAACCGCGCGCCGTGGGCGCACCACGCGCGAGGACCGCGAAATTGCAGAATGGCTGCGCGGCGATGCCAAAAACCGAAGCGAAAACGTGATGATTGTCGACCTGGTGCGCAACGACCTGGGCCGCGTCGCGCAGACAGGCAGCGTCAAGGTCGAAGAGCTGTTTGCTGTCGAGCGCTACCCCACGCTCTGGCAGATGACTTCGACCGTGAGCGCGGAGCTGCGTCCCGAGGCCGGTTTCCACGACATTTTCCGCGCGTTGTTTCCCTGCGGGTCAGTCACGGGCGCACCCAAAGTGCGGGCCACGCAGCTCATTGCCGGGCTGGAAGACGCGCCGCGCGGCGTGTACACCGGCGCTATCGGCTTCTTCTCGCCGCAGCAAACGGTCTTCAACGTGGCGATTCGAACGCTGGAACTCGACGGCACGCGCGGAACCATGGGCGTGGGCAGCGGGGTGGTCATTGACTCCGATGCTGCCGCGGAGTATCGCGAGTGCTTGCTGAAGGCAGAGTTTCTCGGCGGACTCGGTGCGAGCACAACCAGTTCTACTGCCGGGAACCTGCCGATCGTCAGCCAACTCGGCAAATTTTTTCTTATCGAAACACTCTTGTGGGACGGCGATCAACTGCTGGCGGGCTATCCATTTTTGGAGCTGCATCTGGACCGGCTCCAGGATTCAGCCGAGTATTTTGATTTTTCCTTCGATCGAGCTGCGGTCAACTCTGCGCTTGAGGCGCACGCGCGGAGATTTGCGGATGAAGCACCGCGTAAGGTGCGTCTGCTTCTCGACGGCGACGGCATATTCCGGATTACCAATGAACTTTTGCCGCCGCGGGCTAAGGAGAGCGTTGGCCGCGTGCGCATCGCCGCGGAGCGCTCTGATCCCGCCGACCGGATGCTCTATCACAAGACGACGCACCGCCAGCTCTACAACCGGGCATTCGAGCAGGCAGTTCGCGACGGATTCGACGACGCGCTCTTCCTCAATTTGAACGGTGAAGTCACCGAAGGCGCCATCAGCAATGTTTTTGTTGTGAAAGACCGCAGCTGGTTCACGCCGCCTGTCGAGTGCGGTTTGTTGGCTGGCGTTTACCGCCGGCATCTTCTCGAAACGCGGCCTGAAATCGAAGAGCGCGTGCTCTCGTTGGGTGATCTTCGCACCGCCGATGCGATTTATCTGTGCAACGCCGTGCGCGGGTTGCGCCGAGTTACGCTCGAATGCTGAATCGTGCGCGCAACCTGTCTTTCTAATCCCTGTTCCCTGATCCCTATTCCCTGTCTTGCTCACTCCGGCCGCATCACAACCTTGATCGCCTCGCCCGATTGCAGAAGCTCCATTGCCTTCTCGAACTCGCTCAGCTTCAAACGGTGTGTGATCACCGGCTCCAGGTTCAATTTGCCCGTTGCCAGCAACGCCTCCATCTGGAACCACGTCTCGAACATCTTGCGGCCATTGATGCCCTGCACCGTCGCGCCCTTGAAAATGATGTCGCGGGCGAAGTCGAGCTCGAATGGCCGCGAGGGAATGCCGAGCAGCGAAGCGCGTCCGCCGGTGCGCAACAGCGCGAATCCCAGCCGCATCGCCTCAGGATGGCCCGACATTTCAAGCAGAACGTCTACGCCCGTGCCGCCGGTGGCTTCAAGAATCTGCTTTTCAACTTCATCGGCAGTGGGATCGAGCGCCAGATCCGCGCCCATTTCGAGTGCCACTTTTCTGCGATGCGCATTCACTTCGGTGGCGAAGACGCGCGCCGCTCCGCACGCCTTTGCCACGGCAATTGAGAACAGCCCGATCGCGCCGCAGCCGGTAACGGCGACGGTCTTCGCGGCAATCGGCCCGGCAAGCACCGTGTGCACCGCATTTCCGAGAGGGTCGAGCAGCGAAGCATAGTCGTGCGGAATCGACGGCGAAAGTTTCCAGATATTCGACTCGGGAATCACGGCGTAGCCCGCGAAGGCGCCGTCGGCATCCACGCCCAGAATGCGGACGTGCTGGCAAACGTGCGCCAGGCCGGTGCGGCATTGCAGGCACTTGCCGCAGGCCACGTGCATCTCCGCGCTCACCAGGTCGCCTCCGTGAACTGTAGTTACGCCGCGGCCCAGCGCGGCCACGGCGCCCGAGAACTCGTGCCCCGGAATCAGCGGCGGATGAATGCGCCCCTTGGCCCAAGGGTCCCAGTTGTAAATGTGCAGGTCGGTTCCGCAAACGCTCGCAGCCTGCACGCGCACGAGCACTTCGCCCGGGCCGGGCGTGGGGACGGGTACTTCGCACAGCTCGATTCCGGGCGCGGCCTTGGCCTTTACAACGGCCTGCATGGTGACGGGCATAACGGCGAACCCTCCCTGGTACCGCAGACGAATAAGTCTATCAACCGCCGCTCGGTGGTAGAACTTTGTAGGGAGTTAAAGATGGCGAGGAACGTGGCTGCGGCGAGGTGGTTCGTTGAATTTCCGGCGGCGTTGTTATTGGCAGGGTTTTTTGCCGCAGGGCCCACGGCGCGCGCCCAGATGGAGGACCTGGCGTGGCTGCAAGAGGCGAGCGGGCATCGTGCCGAGATTCCCGCATCGGTTCGCGCGCTGGCGTTGAGCATGTTGGAGCAGTCGGCTGCGCAGGAGCTTCAGGGGGGCATCGATACCATGACAGGCGAAAAGGCGGACGGCGCCGGCAATGGCGAAACCGTCGTCGGCACGCTTGATGAAGTTCGCGCGGCGTTTCCGGGCCTGGCGGTTCCCGCGCATCTTGCACCGCACGGATTCTGGCTCAAGCGGACGCTTTGGCACGGGAAGCCGCTCGTCATCGTCGCGGGATCGAACGAGCATGGCGCACTCTTCGGCGCGTTCGCTTTGCTGCGTCGCATTGCCATAGGGGAAGACCTTTCTCATCTCGACGTCACGGAAGCTCCCGCCATACCTATCCGCTGGGTGGAGGAGTGGGATAACGCCGACGGCACCATCACCCGCGGCTACGATGGCCGGTCGATTTTCTTTGAGGGCGGAAAAGTTCGCGACGATCTGAGCGAAGCCACTTCGTACGCGCGCCTGCTCGCGTCGGTGGGTATCAACGGATGCAATGTCAATAACGTCAACGACGCGGCGCCGTTTCTCAAGCCCGACATGATCGAAGGCCTGGCGCGGATCGCCGATGCCATGCGTCCCTGGGGCGTGCGGCTTGCCATCAGTGTCGACATTGCCAGCCCGCAACAAATCGGCGGCCTCAAGACCTTCGATCCCGCCGATCCGCAAGTGAAGGCCTGGTGGGCCGCAAAGTTCAATGAGATCTACCGGCAGATTCCCGATCTGGCCGGCGTCACGGTGAAGGCCGATTCAGAGGGACAGCCCGGCCCCGCGAGCTATGGCCGCAGCCCGGCCGACGCCGCAAATGTCCTGGCCAACGCTCTTGCTGCGCACGGCGGCGTGGTGCTTTATCGCGCCTTCGTCTACAACAACCATCTCGATTCCAACGACCTGAAAGTCGACCGCGCGCGCGCCGCCTACGATATTTTTCATCCCCTCGACGGCCAGTTCGCACCCAACGTCATTGTCCAAATCAAGTACGGTCCCATCGACTTTCAGGCCGAGGAGCCGGTATCGCCGCTCTTCGCCGGGCTGCACAAGACCAACGAGGCCATGGAACTGCAAATCACGCAGGAGTATCTCGGCCAGCAGAGGCATCTCGTCTATCTCGCTCCGCTTTGGAAGGAGAAGCTCGACTTCGATCTGCACGCGGAAAATCGTTCAACGCCGGTGAAATCAATCATCGAAGGCAAGACATTCGATCAGCCTCTTGGCGGAATGATCGGAGTTTCCTGCGTGGGTCGCGATCATTGGCTGGGCGCTCCGCTGGCCATGGCCAATCTCTACGCCTTTGGCCGGCTCGCATGGAATCCCAATTTGAGCGCGGAGCAAATTGCCGCGGAGTGGACGAAACAAACCATCGGCGCCCAGCCCGACGTTGTCGCGACGGTCGACAAGATGCTGATGCAATCCTGGCCCACGTATATCGACTACACGGGATTCCTGGGCACGCAAACGCTCACCGACATTACGGGTAGCCACTACGGACCGAACGTCGAAGCCAGCGAGCACAACGGTTGGGGCCAGTGGCACCGCGACGACGCCAAAGGAATCGGCATGGACCGGAGCGTTGCGACGGGGACCGGCTTCACCGGCCAATACCCGCCATGGGTTGCGAAAACCTATGAATCGGCTGCCACCACTCCTGAGAGCCTGCTGGTGTTTTTTCATCACGTGCCCTGGACCTATAGGTTGTATTCGGGCAAAACCGTCATCCAGTACGTTTATGACAGTCACTACAAGGGCGCGGAAGAGGCAGCGCTGCTGGGCGATGAGTGGGCCACGCTGAAAGGCAAAATCGATCCGCAGCTCTATGAAGATGAGCGCGCGCGGCTGGAGTACCAGGCCGGCCATGCGATCGTCTGGCGCGACGCGATCGTGCAATATTTCCTGAAGGAAACCGGCACTCCCGACGCGATGGGCCGCGCCGGCCGATATCCGGGCCGCATGGAAGCCGAAGATGCGCGCCTCACAGGATACAAAATCATCGACATCACGCCATGGGAAGACGCTTCCGGCGGAAAAGCCGTGTCATGCGATCCGGACTCCGCGCAAAAGACCTGCACCGCCGAATGGACCTACAAGGGCAAACCTGGCCGCTTTGACGTTGCCGTGCAATATTTTGACTTGCAGGGCGGCGTAGCGCACTTCACGCTCGCAATCAATGGAACGGAGCTTGTCTCCTGGGCCGCTGACGCCAGGCTGCCCTCGCGCCGGCCGAACGGCGACAACTCAACACGATTTACCGCGCGCGGCCCCGATGGACGAGGTTTCGAGCTGAAGCCGGGCGACGTGCTGAGCGTTGAAGGTGCGCCCGACGCAAGCGACCCGGCGGCGCTCGACTACATTGAGGTTGCCCCGGCCAAATAATTGCCGCGCGGCGTTTCCAGGCAAAGCCCCAACAAGCCAGCCTCAGTCTTACAATGGTGCTTCGCCGTCAGGCGCGGCCTTCGGTTGCGGCCCGCTGCTGCGTGCGGATCGCGTCCATCTCGGCGATCAGTTCCAGCACTTGCTCCCGCTTGCGTTGGCTCAGGTCGAGAAAGCGAATCCCCACCGTGTTGCGGTCGTGGATTGCTTGAATCACGCCGCCCAGGCGGAACGGCAGTCCCTGGTACCGGAACTCGGTCTCCACGCGCGTGTAGATGCCCACCGGGAAGTGCTCGTCAGTGCGGATGCGGCAACCGGTCAGGCTCAGATCCAGAATCCGGCCTCGCAGCGTGGATCCCACATTGACGAGAAGAATCGTTGCAGTTGTGTCGACCTCATGGCGGGACTGCTGCCGGCGTTCTCGGCCCACGGGCTTTCGCGGAGATTGCGGTACAGATTCGGGCTGAGCGAGAGGCTGTGTCGCTAAATGTTCCGCGACCAGCAGGTTCACTCCTTCAGCCCGGGCCTCCGACGTCTCGTCCATCGCGCAGATCACATTGGCCAGCTCCACCATGCGCTGCGGAACCACATTGACAAAGCGGATACCGAGAAGGTTGTGGCCGTCGGTCCACTGCAACATGCCGCGAAACCGGAAGGAGATTCCGTTGACCTTGAAGAAGACTTCAACCGGCAGGCGGGAACGCGCGGTCACCGGCTCCATGGTTCGAATGCGGCATCCTTCCTGGCTCAAATCGACAAGGCGAGCCTGAACTGGCGCCCCGTAGCCCACGAAAAGAACAACCGACTCTTCATCGACTGAGTAACGCGGATCGGAACGGCGTTCAGCCTGAGGGGCCGTGAACTCGTTCCTGTCTTCCCACCCGCCCATGGCGCGCTCCGCTCAGACAATCAGCGAAGAACGATGCCAGTTGGCCGGGGCTCGTTGGTTAGTGCCCGTCGGTCAACTCCGGCGCATGGTCCCACGGCTCGGCGGGCGCGGCATCTGCAGCTCCCCGGCCCATGAGCCGATCGTAACGATAGACGTCGCTGGTTGTCCCCAGCGACTCGTTGTACAGGCTGATGGCGCCTATAAGCTGCGTCAGCTCCTCGCTGAATGTATGGATTGCCTGCAATTGATTGGCCGTCGCGGGTAGTTCATATTGGGAAGTCTTAATGAATTTCTGGTAGCCGCGGTCAAGAAGCCGCGCCACTTCGCCACCCACCAAAATTCCGGGGCGGATAGCGCAGGCGGCCGGCGCGTCTTCCGGATCGTCCGACCGGCGCGGCGCCACCAGAACCGCCCCCACTCCGTGCTTGCTCACCAGCACACCTCCGGCGACTCCAGGATGCGGGGCCACGTCGAAGGAGTGTGCGCGCAACAGTTCCAGCGTTTGATCGAGGTTAGGATGAGGGGAGCGTTTTTTCATGAGGGTCGCCTACACTCAAAAGAATACCGGATGAGTCTCGAGAATTCCCGTTCCTCCGGTCTTGCGCGATGGTGGTGCAGGGCCTATTTGTTATGACCTCACGCACTTCACATTCCGGAACCTGTTTCCTCTTAAGGCCAGCGGAGATCGCATGAGCTCTCTGCGCCTGCCCCTTGCGGTCTACCGCGAAGTTCGCGCGCACGGTGAGCAAGCCTTTCCGCATGAGTGCTGCGGGGCGCTGCTGGGCCGCATGACCGCCGGCGGCTGGCAGGTGGATTCGCTGGTGCGGGCAACGAACACCCGCGACGAATCACGGCGCGACCGCTATGAGATTGCTCCCGGCGAGCTGGTAGAGATCGCGCGCGAAGCTCGCAGCCGCGGCCTTGAGATCGCCGGCTTTTATCACTCCCACCCCGGCCATCCCGCGCGCTGGTCCGCCACGGATCTCGAAGAAGCTCACTGGCTCGGTTGCGTAACCGTCATCACCGAAGTGATTCAAGGCAAAGCTGCGGAAACCAACGCGTTTCTGCTTGCCGGAACCGCCGAAGAAGACAAGCACTTCGTCCCGCAAACGATCCAGATAGACGAAGCCGGCACAGACGCAAGCCCCGCCTGATTCAGCCCCGAGCAGAGGAGACTCCCGTCCGCTGAATGGCTTCCATCTATCCCTATCTTCACGAAAATGAAAAACTTCTTTACACCATCCACTTTCGGGCCTCATAATCGCTGTGCCCTGGAGAGCTTGCGCTTCCCGTTCCCCTTCCCTCATCGCAAAGAAACTCCGAGCCAATCAAGGAGGATTCTCGAAATATGAAGATCATGCGCCCCGCTCTGTTCGCTCTGACTATCGCGGCCGGTGGAAGTCTGTTCGCCGCGGCACAGGAAATGCACCATCCGCCCAAGGTACTCTTGATCGAGCGTGAGTTCCTCAAGCCGGGAAAAGGCGGCTCGCTGCACGACAAGTCCGAAAGCAAATTTGTGGCTGACATGGCCGCCGCCAAGTGGCCCACCCACTACATCGCGTTGAATTCGCTCTCCGGCAAATCGCGCGCCCTCTACCTCGTCGGCTATGACTCCTTCGCGGCGTTGGAGAACGACAACAATGCCACCATGAAGAACGCGGCGCTCTCTGCCGCGCTGGACAAGGACACCCAGGCCGATGGTGAGCTGTTGGATGGAACCGACCAATTCATTTTCTCGCTCGATGACGACTTGAGCTATCGTCCCGATGTGGACATTGCGCAGGCGCGCGACTTCGAGATCACCTCGTTCCACGTCAAGCCGGGCCACGGCAAAGAGTGGCACGAGCTTGTCAGCCTGGTCATTGAAGCGCAAAAGAAGGCCGGGACCAGCGCGCACTGGGCGACCTATGAGCTCGCCTACGGCGGCGACAATGAGTATGTTTCCTTCAGCGCCGACAAGTCGATGGCCGAAATCGACACTGGCTACGCCGAGGACAAGCAGTTCCGCGATGCACTCGGCGAAGACGGGCTGAAGAAGCTCCGCGAACTCGAAGCCGACTGCATCGAAAGTTCCGATTCAGAGTTGTTCGCGATCAATCCCGTCCAGAGCTATCCAATGGATGAGTGGGTCAAGGCTGCTCCGGATTTCTGGAAGCCGAAGCATGCCGCGCCTGCCGCCAAGCCCGCCGCGAAGCCCGCGGCAAAACCCGCGCAGTAGCGCCTCAACCAACGCCTCGCGCCGGCGGCTCTCCAAGTGAACCTGAGAGCTGCCGGCCGCAGAGCGATACGCCGCGCCGGCCCGGTACACTGAAGGTGACCGGAGATCCCGCGCCATGGGCGCCGCCACTACCCCAATCCAACTCCCAGAGCTCACCAGCGCCGACTTATCGCGCTACGCCCGCCATATCTCCCTTCCTGAAGTGGGAATGGAGGGCCAGCGGAAGCTCAAGGCTGCGCGCGTTTTGTGCGTTGGCGCAGGCGGGCTCGGTTCGCCGCTCGCGCTTTATCTGGCCGCAGCCGGCATCGGGACCCTCGGAATTGTGGACTTCGATGTGGTGGACGCAAGCAACCTGCAGCGCCAGATCATCCACACCACAAACGACATCGGCCGCAGCAAGCTCGACTCCGCCGCGGAGAAGCTTGCCGCGCTCAACCCGGGCGTGAAGGTGATCAAGCACGAGACGATGCTGACGAGCGCCAACGCCCTCGAGATTCTCAAGGATTACAACGTCATCGCCGACGGCACCGATAACTTCCCTACCCGCTACCTGGTCAACGACGCGTGCGTCCTTCTGGGCAAGCCCAATGTCTACGGTTCGGTGTTTCGCTTTGAAGGCCAGGCCAGTGTCTTCGCCACGCGCGAAGGCCCTTGCTATCGCTGTCTCTATCCAGAGCCGCCCCCGCCCGGTACGGTGCCGAATTGCGCAGAGGGCGGAGTTCTGGGCATTCTGCCCGGCCTCGTTGGCGTCATTCAAGCCACGGAAGTCATCAAGCTTGTCTTAGCTAAAGGAGACCCGTTGATCGGGCGTCTCCTCCTCATCGACGCGCTTGCCATGCGCTTCCGCGAGCTCAAATTGAAAAAGAACCCCGAGTGCCCGGTCTGCGGCGAAAATCCGACGGTCACGCGGCTCATTGATTACCAGCAATTCTGCGGCCTTGCGCCCCAATCCAGTCAGGAGAAAACCTTGAACAACGGCATTCCACAAATCACAGTGCAGGAACTGAAGCAGCGCCTCGACGCCGGCGACGACCTCATGATCCTCGACGTCCGCGAACCTCACGAGTATCAGATCGCGAACATCGGCGGCACGCTCATTCCCATGAACGAAGTGCCGCGGCGGCTGGCCGAGATCGACCGCAACCGCGAGATCGTTGTGCAGTGCCGCTCCGGCGGCCGCAGCCAGCGCATCGCGGAGTTCCTCGCGCAGCAGGGCTATCCCAACGTGAAGAACCTCGCGGGGGGAATTCTGGCCTGGGCTGACCAGATCGACCCCAAGGTGCAGAAGTACTAAGAACGCAGTTCACCGCGTCCGATTGACCGAGCCGCGGCCTAAAGAAAAGCATGACCCTCGACTCTCCAGTCCTTACCGGCCGCCACATTCGTCTTGAGCCGTTGTCGCAGGCTCACGCAGACGGGCTCGTCGCTGCATCTTCGGGCGATCCCACCCTTTACCAATGGAGCGCCGTGCCCATCGGCCGCGACGCTGTTCTTCGCTATATCGACACAGCGCTCGCATTGCGCGAAGCCGGCACCGCGCTGGCTTTCGCCACCATTCGGGTGGCGGACGGCGTCGTCGTCGGTTCCACGCGGTTTTTTGATATCGACCGCTGGGCATGGCCCGCTGGTCATTCGCGCTACGGGCGCGAGAATCCTGACACATGCGAAATCGGCTACACCTGGCTGGCGCACGAAGCCGTCCGCACCGGGGCCAACACTGAAGCCAAGCTGCTGATGCTGACGCATGCTTTTGAAGAGTGGGGTATGCTTCGCGTTTGCCTGCACACCGACGCGCGCAACAAACGCTCGCAGGCGGCCATCGAGCGCATCGGGGGCAAGCTCGAGGGGGTTCTTCGCGCGCACCGCATGGCCTCAGATTTCATCGCCCGCGACTCGTATCGCTATTCGATTCTTGCCGAAGAATGGCCCGAGGCGAAGCGCCGGCTGACGGAACGCTTGCAGCCCGCGTAGCCCCGTTCAATCGGTTGCGGTCAGTTGACGGCTTCAGCGCAGATTATCGCGCGGGCCTGCCGCCGAATACGCGCTTGAACCATCCCGGCTTGCGTTCGCAGTATGGCGACCGCTGGCGTTTCGAGTGCATGTGATAATCCCTGCACCGTTGGCAGTCGCCGTGCCGCTCGCAGTCCCTTTTAGGGCAAGTACAAACCGCCGGCTTCTCTGCGACGATCGCGAAAACCTGCACTTTGTTTTTCATCATGCTTCCACCATCGGCTTGCCGTTCCCGTTCTCGTCCATCTTGCCGAAAATCATTTTGCCGCTGGCCGTCTGCAGCACGCTGGTAACCGAGATCCCAACAGACCGCCCGATCAGCTTCCTGGCGTGATCCACCACCACCATGGTGCCGTCATCCAGATAGCCCACGCCCTGGTTATACTCCTTGCCTTCTTTCAGAATCAGCACGCTCATGCGCTCGCCGGGCAGCACCACTGGCTTCAAAGCATTGGCCAGGTCGTTAATGTTCAGCACTTCAACATGGTGCAGGTGGGCCACCTTATTCAGGTTGAAGTCGTTGGTCACCACCTTCGCTTCCCATTTCTTTGCCAGTTCCAAAAGCTTCAGGTCCACTTCGCGAATCGAGGGGAAGTCGTCAGGCACAATCTGGACGAGGATCTTGTCGTTCGACTGCATGCGCTGCAGCATATCCAGGCCGCGGCGTCCGCGCTGGCGCTTGGAGCCATCGGTGGAGTCGGCGACGGTTTGCAATTCGCGCAGGACGAACTCCGGCACCACCAGCGTTCCATCAATAAAGCCGGCTTCGGCGATGTCAGCGATGCGGCCGTCGATAATGACGCTGGTATCCAGCACCTTGGCGCTGCGGCGGGTGGGCTTATCGCCTGAAAAGACCGTGCCCAGCGCGGCGGGGTTCAGCAGGTCGCCCTTGCTCGCGCCCACCAGCAGGCCGACATACGTCATAAGGAAGAGCACAAAGATCTGCAGGACCGCGGAGTTGGAACTGGAGAGCGGAGCCGAGCGCAGCACCAGGCAGAACAGCGCCGCTCCGACGATGCCAAGCACGCTGCCCACAACTGCGCCGATCAGCCGCCGCAGCGTGAGAGCCCTGACGCGCATCTCGAAGACGATGACCGCGCCCGCCGCAACCGCGCCTACGATTGCGCCCTCCCAACCCGTCGCGAGTCCGAAGGGGCGAAGAAAGTAGCAAACCGCGGCAAGCAAGAGGACAAAAAGAAGACGTAAAAGGACCAGGTCCATACGAACCTACTTTCACCGTAGGCACACTTCGCCGGCGGCGTATTGCCATAGATGGGGAGTATGAGGAAAGCCGTGCATCCTCGTCAAGTAGGAAGCGCTAAGACAGGGATTAGCCAATAGGGAATAGGGAGCAGGTTCGTTCCTTGAACAGAGTGACGTCAGAGCCGCCACGATACTCTGGCCAGACTCTAAGCCTGAGGTCTGGCGTGACTGCCGCTGATGCGGCGATCTCACGTCAGGGAAGATCAACTCACGGCTGTAATTGCCGGCTCATTTTACTCCCTGTTCCCTATTCCCTATTCCCTATTCCCTGTTTTTCTCACGCCGTCGCGGCCAGAGCCTCGTCCTGGACGATGCGATGCGCGCCCTTGCGAGGCCCGCGCTTGCGAGCGCTCATCACTTTCACGCGCTCCAGCAATTCGAACGAAGTACAGTTCTTTCGCGCCATTACCGCGTCGGCCGCATGGATCTCTCCACCCACGGCCTGGGCGTCGCCGAGCAGGAGCATGGGCACGTGCAACCGGATGCGCTTCAGCCGTTCCGCGAGCTGAATTCCGTTCATCTGGGGCATTTGGGTGTCGGCCAGCACCAGGTCGATTTGCGGCGCCGTAGAAAACACGGCGATGGCCTCCTGGCCGTTTGAAGCTGCCAGCACGCGGTAGCCATTCGTTTCCAGCGTGAACTTGAGCACGGAAAGCTCTTGCTCGTTGTCGTCTACACAGAGGATCACTTTCTTCGGACGCATGGTATGGGGGTTACTCCTGATTCAATTTCAATGCCACGTTTCAAGGCAACAATTTCCCGCCCGTAAAGCGGGTTCAAGGTACAACTAAGAGTCTCTGGCCCGGTAGACAGCAACAAGGCAGGCTCGTTTATTCCGGTTCTGCGCGCACAGTTCACCCGCATGGGTCCCTGCACCCTTTCGGGATACAGCCGCTCCCATGGCAAGGCAACCGGCACGAGACCCTCAACGGCTCAATCTTGCTTTGCAGTCGAGTGCTCAGCGGTTTAACGCGTCAGGCAAATTCCGGCGTGACGCGTCAGAGAATTGTCTGCTACGAATCGAAACAGTACGGGTAGCGGCGAATCGTGAAAAGAGGGAAAACGAAGCGAAGATGCCAATGAAAATCCGATTGAAACAAGTGGAAAACTGCTACAACACACACACAATGTCACTTGCGAAGATGAATATCTGTTGAAAGCATGTGCATCACGGCAGGAAAAGCTGTCCTTTTGCAACAAGAACTGTGCTGCCCGCAACGCGGACACCGCTTACCCTCGCATTTTCTTTTTGCGCGGAAAGAAAAAGATCGCTCGGCCGTCCCATCTCCAAGCCCTGGCGCACGTGCACGCGCGCACCCGGCTGAACCGCGCCGTGAGCTACAAGGTACGCAATGGCGCAACCGGCCGCCGAGCCCGTGGCCGGATCTTCACCGCCATTGAACTGCATCCTCGCCCGGTAGCACTTCGTTTTTTCCTGGTTTTGGTCCGGGTCCGGTGCGATGACATAAAACCACCTTGCGCCGCGCTCGCGCAGCCACGCCGTCGCTTCCTCCTGATCCACCTTGAGTCGCGCCAGGGCTTCCTGAGAGCGGAGCGCCACAATGGCAAAGGCGGTGCCTGTCGAAACCACTTGCGGCGGCAGAGCGGGATCGAGGTCGTCTGGCTTCAATCCCGCCAGCCGCGCGACAACGGTTCGATCAAGCTCCGCGCCAAACTCCGGATCGCGCTGTGTCATCTCGCCGAAGAACCCCGCCGAACCGCCGGCGTCTTCAGCGCTCTTATCGAACCGTACCGGGATCGGTCCGACATTTTCGGCCAGAGTCACCGTGTCGTGTTGCACCGTTTCCGGCGCGAGCATCTTTAAAACGCTCGCCGTGCCCAGCGTCGGATGGCCGGCAAAGTTGAGCTCTTCCCGCGTGGTGAAGATGCGCACCCGCACGCCCTCGGCTCGCTCAATCGCTTCTTCTCTGCGCTCAATGAACGTGGTCTCAGAAAGATTGAACTCGCGCGCGATGGCCTGCATTTGCTCCGTCGTCAGGCCGCATGTGTTCATCACCACCGCCAGCGGATTGCCGGCGAGCGGCTGGGCAGTAAAGACGTCTACTACGGAATAATCGAGGGTCGGCAAACCGTGCGCACCTCAAGAGATGCTCCAGTGTACGACCGATCGAGAAGCGGCGCACTTGTGGAAACACGCGGTCCTGTGGATTCGCGTGCGGAACGCTGATTGCGAAGGATTTCTTTAGAGTTCGATCAGCGGGCGGGACTGCCGGGTTTTGGCGCGATCAAGGAAGATTCTCAAGCGCAGCGCTTCGGCACGCTCGACGTTTACCAGCCGCATCTGGCGGCGAATATGGTCGATATCGTTCAGCCGGTCCAGTTGCGCTTCATCGTAAGCGGCATCGCGCTCCAGCTTGGCAATTCGCTCCTCGAGGGTCTGGCGGAATCGCGGGCTGATTTCCAAGCCTTCCTGAACGGCGAACTGAAGGTCCATGAACCTCACCTCGAATCGGGAATGTCCGAGGCCGATATTCTTGTTCGCGGCGGCCTCAAGTTTTTCCCTACGCCGCCGATACTATCGAAGCGCCATCCTCCACGCCAGATTACGCGTTGCGCAACTTCGGTAACCTGGTGTCCGAAAATCGGACAGAGACGGTCATCATCCTCAGTTCACAGTTCTTAGTTCGTAGTTCACTGCCGTTTGCGGGGAATCAGACGCGGCCCCGGCCATGGCTGAGCCACCATGCGCTTTGAACTGTGAACTAAGAACTACGAACTGTGAACTCTCTTCACCGGTCCGCAACAACTCCCAATTCAATCTGCGCCCCGCTCTCGATCTGAATATTTTGCCGGGAGGCCAGCAGCACACCGGAAGACGTGCTGTTTCCAGCGAGCATCACACCAGGAACTCCCGTGGGATGCGGAACAGCGCGCGCCGCGGCAACTCCATGAGCCCCGGTATCCGAAGCCAAGCCACCGGCTCCTCGCGCTGCCGAGCTTTCCGTCGATCCAAGGCCGGTGTCGGCTCTGTTACGCGAATAAACGGCCGCATCGGAGACTCCGTCCACTTGCGTGGTTCCGTAACTGGGTGCGCCGCCGCCGTAGTCGCGGCCTCCCATGTTTCCAGCGTTTGCAGTGCCGCCGGGCGACCCCGGCATACCCATCATGTTCTCGTCGTTCGCCTGGGGCGCGGTCATCGAGCTGGCGCTCGGGTTCACCGCGCGAATCAGCGTGTGAACTGCAAGACTGTGCCCGTTCTTCAACTCCGCGTGGTCGAAGGCAATCGCAATGCGTGCCGGCCCATGTTGCTCGTCGTAGGCCTGCGCCTCGGTCACTCGGCCCACAAGGCGCGTACCTCGGGGAATCACCGTGCCGTCGGAGGTCTGCGCTTTATCTGTGGTCTTGATCTCCACCCGATCGCCGACTTTGGCGGTCTTTGAATCCAGCTTATCGTCGAGCTCGCACCTTACCCAGCTCATCTCGTAGGCGTGCGCGAACGCCAGGTCGCCGAACCCTCCCGCGGTAGGCGCGTAAGTTGCCTTTGCGGAGTCACCCGCCGGCGCGGTTTCATCCGGCTGCTGCGCCGGGAGCGAAACGCTTGCGAGCGCCGTAATAGCCACCGCAAAAGTTATGGAGAGTTTCATCGAGAGATCCTTTTGAAGCCCAGCTCGCATCCGCGCCGTCCGATCAAATGGCTACTGCAATCAATGCGGTGGCAGGGCTGTCAGTTCTCCGGCGTCGGCGCGAAGTAGCCCTTGCGCACCTGCACTTTCAGGCTGTCTCCGCTGTCGCCTTTGCACTCCAGACCAATGTGCCGAAACGTTCCGTCCTGTTTCGAATTGCTGGGTGTGTAACTGGCCACGTACTGGGTGCGCAGCTCGGCTTCAATCTCCTCAAACGCGGCCTGCAGCTTGGCGCCGTTGTTCCCCACGTCGATCAGCCGTCCGCCGGTCTCTTCAGATATTTGTTTTGCGGGAGAGTAGCCGTAGTAGCCCTCGCCCTGGCTCCAGTACATGGCCCGGTCGGCAATCAGAATCACATAAACGATGACGTTATTTCTCTCCGCGGCGCCGATCGCGTCTTTGATTTTGTGGTCGCTGCCCTCATCCTCGCCGTCGGTCAGGATGATCAGCGCTTTGCGGCCGGTCTCCTGGTTGAGTTTGTTGTTGGTCGCCTCATAAATGGCGTCATAGAGCACAGTGCCCTTGGGATTGCTGATGGGGACCGGCCCGCCGCCAAGGCCTGGTATGCCCCCGCCATTGCCGCCGGCAGTGTTGATCTGCGCTTTGTCCATGGCCCGCGCAAGCAAGTGGGGGCTGTTGGTGAAGTCCTGCAGCAAATCCACATTTACGTCGAATGAGGCCAGGAAAGCTTCATCCTGCTTGCGCAAAACCTGCCCCAGAAACTGACTGCCAGCCTGTTGCTCCAGCGGCAGCAGTCTCTGCTGGCTACCCGAGGTGTCGAGCAGAATTCCCAAAGTCAGGGGCGTGTCGGTTTCAGCCACAAAGCTCTTGAATGTCTGCGGCGCCTTGTCCTCTGTCACGCTGCACTCATCGCGGGTGAGATGCGGAACCAGTGTCCCGTTCTTGTCCTTGACGGTAAAGAACAGGTCGACCAGGTTCACCTGCACCTTAAGCGTCTCCATAGAATTTTCATCGGGCGGAGGAGCAGGCGCAGTACTCACAGGCGGCGCGTCGGGCGATGGCGCAAGCTGGCCCCATCCCATTGCCGGAAACACCGGCAAACCAACCAGCAACGCGGCAACTCCGATCCCTCGAGCACACCCTGAGCGCATAATGCTCCGTTAGACGAGAATTCGATCCCTAAGAGAGCATATCGCGCTTGTTCGTTTGCAGGTCCCCGCGCCTCTTCGCGCGCATGCAGGCAACCTGCGAGCCTCTGGCGCGTCTGATATTCTGACCATTGCGGCATTGTAGATGTGCGTCGCAGCTTTCAGCGGGCGCAAGAAGGGCCCTGGGAGGATGAAATCGCGGTGAAGAGTTGGAAAGCCATTGCGCCAGTGGGACTTCTGAGTATCGGGCTGGTGCTGGCTTCGGGGGTTCTGGCCCAGCAGCAACCGGCCCCTGTTCCCGACGCGCCCACGCCCCAGGCTCCGCCGCCGCTGCCGGGCGTCAGCGGTGGAATCACTCCGGGAGTCGGTGCGGGAGAAGCTCCCACAACTCCAGATTCGGGCTCAAGCCCCGGCGCGCAAACTGCGCCTGACCAGCCACTAACTCCCCCGAGCCCCCAGCCCGCAGTTGACCAGCCAGCGCCGAACTTGCACGATGCTCCGCCGGCGCAAAGTCTCTCCGCGGCGCCGACGATCACAGTAAACGTGAATTTCGTTCAGGTTCCGGTCACCGTGAAGGACTCCAAAGGCAATCTGGTTTCGGGGCTTACCTGGCGCGATTTCACCGTGTATGAGAACACAACCCGCGAACCGTTGCGGGTGTTCAGCGTGGATCCGGAGCCGCTTTCCATCGCCTTCGTTATCGACCAGACGCTGCCTTCGAACGTAATGGACCAGGTGAACCGTTCCATGGGCTCCATCCAGGGCGCGTTGACGCCGTATGACGAGGCCGCCGTCTTTACCTACACCAACGGCGCAAAGGAGTGGACGGGGTTTACCGGCGCGCAGAGCTCCCGTCTTCCCGCAGTGCTCTCGTTGGCGCAAGCCACCGGCACCGATCCCTCGGTGCCCGTGACCGGCGGCAATCCTTTCGCCGCGTGCCCGATTTCAATCAATGGGAATTGCGCTGACCCGACTCTGCAGCCGGGAGGGTCGACGCAGTCGATCGGGCAACTCGATCTACCCAAGGAGATTCACACGCTCAACGACGCAATCCTGGCCGCTGCCAAGGAGCTTTCCACGCGTCCCAAAGAGCGCCGGCGCATGATCTTCGTGATCTCCGACGGCAAGGAGTACGGCAGCAAGGCGAGCTGGAAAGAAGTGGTGCGCTACCTGCAAACCAACAAGATCGCCGTCTATGGCACGTTGGTGGGCGACACGGCGCGCTGGGGAGGCGAGTGGGTTGACCGCATCCACATCCCCTTCACCGGTGTCTATGACAACATTCTTTACAAGTACACCGTCGCCACCGGCGGCGATTATTACGCCGAGGGCGGCGTGAACGGTATCGAGCGCAGCTACGCGAAGATCGCCACAGAGGCCCGCGATCAGTACACCCTCGGCTACCTGAGCCACGAGTCGATCTACGATGACAAGTTCCGTAACATCGATGTACGCGTCGACCGGCCTAACGTCACGGTGATTGCCAAGCGTGGCTACTATCCTTCCGCGCAGGATTACAAGTAAGGCGGGCACGCCTCTTCAGAGTTAGAAAACACGAAAGCCTGTGCCGCGGCACAGGCTTTTCTTTTCCTCGAATCCTTAAACGGCACACCGCGCGCCTGAATGCGAAATCGTCGCCACCCGTTCAGCGTTACTTCAGGCCGTTTACTTCGGCTCAACTGGCGCGTTCGATGCCGGCGGCGGGGGGGGCGTGTTTTGCTGTTGAACCGGTTGTGCCGGCGGTGGATCGGGTGTCCCTTTGATCCCCTCGCGGAAACCCTTCAATCCCTCGCCCAGCCCTTTGCCTAGTTCCGGCAGCCTCTTGGCCCCGAACAGCACAAACACAAGGATGGCCAGCACGATAATGTGCCAAGGCTGAAGTAGATCGCCCATCGATATTCCTCCACGCGCATCAACTTAACCCGCGCGTTTCTTCACGGGTCTATTGTCGCACAATTGCGGCTTGGCATGCTTGCGGCCAGGCGGTTGTGGCAGACTTAGAAGTGTCGAGGAGGTCTCCCTTATGAAGGCTCTCAAACTCTTTGCCCTGGCTGGTTTACTGGCGCTCGCCTGCGGCACGGCCAACTCCGCCGGCCGTGACATTTATCCCGATCCCTCGCAGGCCAAAGCCGACCTCGCCGCTGCCCTTAAAACGGCCGCAGCTACGCACCGCCGCGTTCTTCTGGATTTTGGCGGCAACTGGTGCGGCGACTGCCAGGTGCTGGATCTCTACATGCACGACGATAAGAATCGGCCGCTGATTGACGCGAATTTCGTCGTAGTGCATATCAATATCGGCCACTTCGATGCCAACCAGGACCTGGCCGACAAGTACGACGTTCCGCTCCACAAGGGCGTGCCCGCGCTAGCCGTCCTGAGCGACCGCGGCGCGCTGCTCTACAGCCAGAGGAACGGTGAGTTTGAAGCCATGCGCAGCATGGAATCCTCCGCGCTTACCGATTTTCTGGTGCACTGGAGACCGGAGCGTCCCGGTTGCTCGGCCGTCGTGGTGAACTGTTAACGTGCTGTAGTGCTGGCCTCCGGCCGGCTGTCGTGCGGGGCTCCTGACTCGCACACGTTTTGTGACGTCGAGGATGCACAATGCTCGAGGATGGTCGGCACTCCGGGCAAGATGCAGGCCGCACCATCGCTACGCTTTCCAGCCGGGAGGTCTATCGCAACCGCTGGATGCGCGTGCGCGAAGACGAGATCCTGCGCTCCAACGGTCAAAAAGGCGTCTACGGCGTCGTTGAAAAAGAAGACGGCGCCATCATCATTCCCATTGACGGTGATCGCATCTGGCTCGTGGAACAGTATCGCTACACCATTCAGGAGCGGACGCTGGAGTTGCCTCAGGGCACTTGGGATAGGGCCATCGAAGATCCAGAAGAACTGGCGCGCGGAGAATTGCAGGAAGAGCTCGGCTTAAAAGCGGCGCGGATGACCCAGCTCGGAACCATGTGGATCGCCTACGGCTTTGCACGGCAACGCGAGCACGTATTTCTCGCTACCGGCCTCACTCCAGCTGAAAAGAAACCCGACGCCGAGGAGCACGATCTGGTGGCCCACTCCGTTCCCATCGCGGAGTTCGAACGCATGATTCTGGACGGGACGATCCGCGACGATTGCACATTGGCGGCATGGGGTCTGTATCTGATGTGGACGGCGCGGCAGGCCTAGGCTACCGGCTTATTTGATGAGCCACCTACGCCGTCCGCCGCGTGACTCGCATCACAAGCAAAAGCCCGCAATCTCTGAATAATCAGGGCTGAACGAGGAGTGTGGAGCGATCCGCGCCCCTGCGCGTCTGTGTCCCACAGGCCCCGCACCACATCGAACCCGCATGGTGACAGGCCGCCGGCGCGCAACAAAGGATCACGCCCACAGCGAGACAGCCATGTTCAGGATCATGGAAGCCCGCACCGCCGGCCTAAACATCCGGCAATTCACTGTCGCGGCGCCGCGCATCGCGCGCAAGCAGCGGCCGGGGCAGTTCGTCATCCTCCGGCTTCACGATCGTGGTGAGCGCATTCCGCTTACCATCAAGAGCGCCGATCCGGCGGCCGGCACGATCACGATCGCAGTGCAAGCCGTGGGCAAAACCACGTCGCTGCTTAACTCGCTTGAGGCGGGAGACTCGATTCTCGATGTCGTCGGTCCGCTTGGACGCCCCTCTGAGATTCGAAATTACGGTACAGCCGTGATTCTGGCAGGAAGCGTGGGAACGGCCATGGCTCTGCCCACCGCGAACGCACTGCGCGACGCCGGCAACCACGTCATCTTCATTGAAGGCGCTCGCAGCAAAGAGATGGTGGTCTTTGAAGACGAGGTGCGCGCGGCGAGCCATGAGGCTTACATACTCACGGACGACGGTAGCTACGGCGAGCAAGGCCTGGTGACCAAGAAGCTCGATGAGCTGATCGCCGCCGGCCGCAAGCCGGACTTTGTTCTTGCCGTGGGCCCCGTGCCCATGATGCGCGCCGTTGCAGAGATGACCAGGCCGCTGGGCATCAAGACCATGGTCAGCCTCAACTCCATCATGGTCGACGGCACCGGCATGTGCGGCGGCTGCCGAGTGCTGCTCGGTAACCAGAGCAAGTTTGCCTGTGTCGACGGGCCGGAGTTCGATGCTTCACAGGTGAATTTTGAAGTGCTGATGCAGCGCAACGCCATGTATCGCGGCCAGGAGTGCCAGTCACTGAGGGAATTTGAGCTGCACAGGCAGGAGGAGCTGGCCCGCGTTCGTGCTGCCTTGGCTACCAAAGAAAAGGAAGCAGCGAAACTGCGCGCGAAGCTCGAGGCGCAGGAGGTGAAGCATCATGCCTGAGGCCAATCTGCTTCCTCTCAAGGAGCGCATGAAGATTCCGCGCGTGCAGATGGCGGAGCTCGACGCCGAAATTCGCGCGCACAACTTCGACGAAGTGAATCGTGGCCTGGCTGCGATAGGCGCCGTCACTGAGGCCGCGCGTTGCATCGCCTGTGCCAAACCCGGCTGCCAGTTGGATTGTCCGGTCGGCGTCAAGATCAAGGAGATCGTCGCGCTCATCTATGCAGGCGATTTTCTTGGGGCGGCCAAAAAGATGCGCGAAGATAACGCCCTGCCCGCCATCACCGGCCGTGTTTGCCCGCAGGAGAGCCAGTGCGAGGGCGGCTGCGTCGTGGGCAAAAAAGGCGAGCCCGTCGCCATCGGCAACCTCGAGCGGTTTATCGCCGACTTCGAGCGTGAGAGTGGCGAGCTGGGATTACCTGAGATCGCTCCCTCCACCGGCAAGAGTGTAGCGGTCGTGGGCAGCGGTCCGGCTGGGCTTTCAGCCGCGGGCGATTTGATTCAAAAGGGCCATCGCGTGCGTGTCTTTGAGGCGCTGCACGAACTGGGCGGAGTGCTGGTCTACGGAATTCCCGAGTTCCGCTTGCCGAAGGCGATCGTGAAGGAGGAAGTCGACAATCTGCGCCGCATGGGTGTGGAATTCGAAACCAACGTAGTGGTTGGCAAGAGCGTCACGATCGACGAGCTCATGCGCGTGGAAGGATTCGATGCGGTCTTCGTAGCCACTGGCGCCGGATTGCCTGTATTTCTCGGCGTGCCCGGCGAGCACCTGAACGGCGTTTACTCGGCCAACGAATTCCTCACGCGCACCAACCTGATGCGCGCCTACAAGTTTCCCGAATTCGATCAGCCGATCTACGACTGCTGCGATCGCGACGTAGTGGTTGTCGGCGGCGGCAACACTGCAATGGATGCCGTCCGCACTGCGCGTCGGCTGGGCGCGAAGACAGCCACGCTGGTCTACCGGCGGTCGGAAGCGGAGATGCCGGCCCGCGCCGAGGAAGTGAAGCACGCGCGCGAAGAAGGCATCGAGTTTCGCATGCTCACCAATCCCGTCGAGTTTATCGGCGACGAAAAGGGCTGGCTTACCGGCGCGCGTTGCGTGCGCATGGAGCTCGGCGAGCCCGATGCCGATGGCCGCCGTCGTCCCGTCGCAATCCCCGGATCGGAGTTCGTCTTACCGGTCGACGTCGCGATCATCGGCGTGGGGACAACCGCCAATCCCCTCATCCAGAGCACCACGCCCGACCTCGCGACCAACAAGCGCAATTACATCGTGGCCGATCCCGAAACCATGCGGACCAGCAAGCGCGGCGTCTTTGCCGGTGGCGACATTGTTACTGGCGGAGCGACGGTGATTCTGGCCATGGGCGCCGGCCGCAAAGCCGCAAAGGCCATCGACGAATATCTAAGAGTGAGCGATTGGGGCTGAGGGGCTCAGCCTGTCCTCAAAAAAAGAAAGGGCGGCAAAGCTTTTGCCCTGCCGCCGCCCTGTCCCTGGGTTGTCTTGAAGGTACTGCAGTCTTGCTAAACCTTCTCTACTGCAAGAGCTTGGTCACTTCCTGTTGCACCTGGTTAGCCTGCGCTAATGCGGCAATGCCGGTCTGGCTCAGAATCTCGTACTTCGACATGTTCGAAGTGGCTGAGGCATAGTCGGTGGCCTGGATTGCGTTCTGCGCCGACAGCACGTTTTCCTGTTGCGTGCTCATCACCTGGCTGAGCGAATTGAGAGTATTGATCTGGGCGCCGATGTAACCATCCTGCGCGGCCACGTCGCTAATGGCAATGTTGAGCTCGTTCAGCGCGGATTGAGCGCTCGACTGGTCGGTGAGGCTGGTATCGCCAAGGTTCGCGCCTGCACTATCGGAGTAGCTCATCGTTGCGATCCCGCCCGTCCCGCTTGTATCTGCCGTGAAGGTCGCAGAAGCCGCCTGCTGGGTTGCCGAATCCGCAATTCCATTTGCTCCGATGGCAGGTGTTGAAACACCGACAGTGTAGTAGTCCCCGGAGGCAGTGTAGGTGAGGGTGCCAGCCGTTGTGTCCTGGAGAGAAGATGCGGTGATCGCCGATTGATTGCTGTTGGCCGTGGTAATCGTCAGGCTTCCAGCGGCGCCGGCGGTGAGATTGTTCGTGACGGTGAACCCGTCGTTGGTGAGCGTAGTAGCCAGATCAACCATGTTGTCGCTGATGCCCGCCTGTCCCAAATTAATGGTGATGACCGAGCCGGAGGCATTCTTGAGGCTCAGAGATCCGCTGATCGCATCGGTCTCCGAGTCTGTACCGCCCGCGATCGCCAAGGTGCCGACAGTACCCGGTGTGGTGCCGCTCCCCACTCCTGCGCCCGGACCGCTGATCTCAATGCCGGTATCTTCGCTATGACCGGCGCCAGCCGCCGCCACCGCCTGGGATCCAGCCTGGGCCGCGGTGGTGAAGCTGGCGGTAATGCCCAGGTTCGCCGCGTTAATGGCATTGATCATTCCCTGAGCCGTGTCGGCGTAGCCGGTGGCGCCGCCAACGCTGATGGTCGCTTGTTTCTGAACCGCGGCGCCGTTTACCCCTGACGCCATATAGTTAACGGTCAAACTCGAAGTACCGTTCACCAGGGCATCGCCGGCTTTTGCAGTCACGCCGTTCTTCGACAAGTCAATAAACGTGTTGGACGCGCCGTTGCTGTAGGCCATCTCTCCGTTTGTGTCGCCGAGGGCCGAAGACGACAAGGAGTGAATGTTCAGATCGTCGATCGACGAGCCCGACGTCGAAGAGTCGCCGGTGTAGATGGAAACGATCGTGCCATTGAAGACCTGCTCCTGGTTGTACGTGGTCGTGGATCCAATATTGTTGATTTCGGCCAGGATGGATTGGTATTCCTGGTTGGCCGCGGACTCCTGAGTCGAATTCAGGGTGCCGTTCGAGGCTTCCGTAGCCAGCGTTACGGCGCGGTCCAGCAGGCTCGTCACCTGCGACAGCGCGCCATCGGCCACCTGAAGCAGCCCCGCGCCCTCCGTGGCGTTGGTGGTCGATTGCGTCAGCGCAACCGAATTTGCCTCCAACCCGTTCACCAGCGAGAGCCCGGCGGCGTCATCGGCTCCGGAGTTGATCTTGGAACCCGAAGACAACTGTTGCAGAACCGTCTGCAAGCTGGCATTCGTGTTGTTGAGATTATTCTCAGCGTAGATTGCCGACAGATTGTTCAAAACACCGAGGGCCATGGGATCAACTCCTTCGCGGATGCCCTGCTGCCCTCAAATCCGTTGGCGTCTCGTTCGTCCTGCCAAAGCCGCCGCCACTTCCGGATGGGCCTGTTCGCATCCACCCCCTTCATCGGTCCGGGCCAAAATAACTTTAGTCATCGATCCCGAATATTTTTCGGCGGCATCTGCTTCGCCGTGATTCAAGCTGTCGCGCCAGCAGACAAACACTGTCGCAACGCGCTTCAGCGCCTGTCCCGTTGCTGTGCACCGGCCTGTCTCGATTCGACGCATGTTGTCTGCGGTCCCGCACGCGAAACGGCCGCGACTTCCTCCGCCCAATCTCCGCCTCGATCTAAGAAAAAACCCTCCGGCACGCGCCGGAGGGTCAGATGGAACGATGCAGAAAAGAACCTATGCTGAAGCCTCGCGCTCCGGCTTGTATCCCGAAACACCGTAATAGGTCATGAAAAGGTAGCAGGCAATGGGCAGCAGAAATGCGTGCTGGTAGCCGGCCTTGTCGGCGATCAGCCCGAAGAGCGGCGGAATCACGGCGCCACCGAAATTGCCGATCGTGATCACGCCCGAGCCCTTGCTCGTCAAAGGTCCCAGTTCCGCGATGCCAAGTGCGAAGATCGTCGGATACATGATGGAATTGGCGAAGCCGCACAGAATCAGGCTCCAGATGGCGAGATGGCCCGTCGAAAACATCCCGACGACCAGCAGCGCAACGCCCAAAACGCCCAGGAAGGCCAGTAGCTTGTGGGCTTGGATGGATTTCATCAGCACGGTTCCCGCGAAGCGGCCGATCATCATGGCCAGCGGATAGCAGAAGGCCAGCACGGCGACAACTTCCTTTTCCCCGATCCCCTGCGGATAAAGACCGCTGACGGCATGAGAGAAGGGCTGGGCAAACCGCAGGTAGTCGTTGATCGCGCTCCCCTGCGTCTCGAAGAATTTGATGGCGTTGGCGGCCAGTGCAATCTCGAGACCGACATACAGGAAAATCCCAACCATGGCCAGCACCGTATGCCGGTAGCTCCAGATGCCGCGTCCGGCAATCGTGCTGCCATCGTTCGCCGGCTTGTAATCGCGCGTCCCGGTGATGGCCGGAAGATGCATCCCCATGATGATGAAGCCCAGCGCCAGCAGCGCACACGCGATGGCGATATACGGCCCTTGGACGGTATGCGCAATGGCTGCCTGACTCTTCACCTTTGCAGGGTCGGTCAGAATGAATACGCCGACCACGATGGGAGCCATGGCTGTCCCCAGCGAATTGAATGCCTGCGCTAGAGTGAGCCGCGCTGGAGCACTGTCCTCGGGCCCGAGAATCGAGACGTAAGGATTGGCCGAAGTCTGCAGCCCGCATACGCCGGTGGCCAGCACGAAACTGGCGGTGAGGAAGAACGGAAAGCTGATCATGGCGGCCGCGGGCACGAAGAGCAGCGCACCCACAACCATCACAAATAACGAGATGACCATGGTCCGCTTGTAGCCCACCGCTTCAATTACTTTGGACGCGGGGACCGAGAAGACTAGGTAGGCAAAGAACCACGCCGATGTCACAAGATTCGACCACGCGTGACTGAGATTGAAAATGTCTTCGAGCTTCGGCGACAAGTTGCTGTTCAAATTCGTCAAGAATCCGAAAATCAGGAACAGGCCGGTGACGATGATGAAAGGAACCGTGTAATTGGGCGCGCTTGGTGCGACCGCGGAATTGGAGCGTGTTGCCATAAACGTCTTCCTCCGGCAGGTACAAAAGAAAACCTAATTTGGTATCGGAAACACTCTATCCAGCGCAGCCTCTCGCGTCCAGTGGAAAGTGAAAAGGTTTTCAGGCATTGCATGCAGCAGCCCTTTGAACTGGCATTTCTGGTGGAACAGAATCGTCCATTTAAAATAGAACTGTATGATTCCCACTCTCACCTGGACCCCTGAGGGCGTCCGCTTCATCGATCAGACCAAGCTCCCGCTGGAAGAGAGCTACGTGCTCGCCACAACCTACGAACAGGTGGCCGATGTCATCGTCACCATGGTCGTGCGTGGAGCTCCGGCCATCGGCGTTTCGGCGGCTTATGGCATCGCTCTCGGTACCAAGCAGACCAAAGCTAAGACCCCGGAGGAGTTTGCGCCGGAGTTCGAGAAGATCTGCGCGCGCCTCGCCGGCACGCGGCCTACGGCGGTGAATCTCTTCTGGGCCATCGATCGCATGAAGGTGCTTTTTGCCAAGTTGCTCGCGGCTGATGCGCCCCTCATCCAAATCCAGGAAAAGATTTTGGCGGAAGCGAACGCCATGTACGAGGAAGACATCGCCGCATGTAAGGCGATGGGCGCATTCGGCGCGGAGTTCATGCCGGATGACGGCGGCGTTCTGACGCACTGCAATGCCGGTGCTCTGGCCACCTGCGGCTACGGAACCGCGCTGGGCGTGATCCGCGCGGCAGTCGAGAGTGGCAAGCGCATTCATGTTTATGCCGATGAGACGCGGCCGTTCCTGCAAGGCGCGCGGCTCACCGCGTGGGAGCTGATGGCCGATAGCATTCCCACCACGGTTATCTGCGACAACATGGCTGCCAGCCTCATGCGGCAGGGAAAGATCCAGGCTGTAGTCGTAGGCGCGGACCGTATCGCGGCTAACGGCGATACCGCAAACAAAATCGGAACGTACAACGTTGCCATCCTTGCGCGCGAGCACGGAATCCCGTTCTATGTCGCCGCGCCCTGGTCCACCATCGATCTCGCGACCGCGACGGGCGACGCTATCCCCATCGAGGAGCGCCCGGCCCGGGAAGTGACGCATCATGCCGGCAAGCAGCTCACGCCGAACGGCGTCGGCATCTGCAATCCTGCCTTCGACGTCACCCCTGCCAAATACATTGCCGCCATCATCACCGAGCGCGGGGCTCTGCGCGCACCGTATTCTGAATCGCTCAAAGAGAGGGTTCTGGTCAGCTAGTTTCTAGCCATAAAAGACTATTTTTCAGTCTGTTAAACGAGCTCATCCGCAACTGTCTTGACAGAACCTGCTAAGTTAGCTAAGCTAACTTAGCAGGTTAAGACGATGCCTTCCGCAACCATCTTCGAAGCCAAGACCAACCTCTCCAAACTCATTCAGCGCGTCTTAGAGGGTGAGGACGTCCAGATTACGAGCGGCCGCGAACGCAAGCCTGTCGTACGCCTCGTACCGGTCGAGCCGGTCGGAGGCAACCGCCGCCTCGGCTTTCTAGAAGGACTTGGCGATGTAGGTCCGGAGTTCTTTGAGCCTCTACCGGAAGATGAACTTCGTTTTTGGAATGGTGAGGACGAGTGAGGGTTCTGCTCGATACCCACGCGCTTCTATGGGTTGCTTTTCGAAAAGAGCTGCTCTCATCCCGGGCCCGTCATCTGATTCAATCGCAAAGGAACGAAGTATTCGTCTCGGCTGCTTCAGCTTGGGAAATCGCAACGAAGTATCGCTTGGGCAAGCTCGATCAGGCTCAGGCTCTTGTCGACGATTTCGTTCCTGTCATTCAGTCGGCAGGGTATTTGCCGCTGCCCATTAGCCTTGAGCATGCACTGCGCGCCGGCCGCCTTACGCCGGAGCACAAGGACCCATTCGACCGCATGATTGCTGCGCAGTCTATCCACGAAGACCTGGCATTGATCAGCAATGATGAGCGGCTCGACATCTTTGGCGTGCGACGCGAGTGGTGAGTTCGGCGCCGCGCTCTTTACGCCAGCGCCCGGACTTCGCTCGACGTTCCGCCCGCCGCCGGAATGTAGCATCCCTGCGTGTAATCCATCACCATGCGGTCGGCGTTGAAGCGCCACCCCAGCGTGCGGATCGTCCGCTTCATGCGCTGGATCCAGCCCCGCGGCAGCCCATCGCGATCACGGCTGTAATAAAGCGGAATCACCTCGTCGATCAGCACGCGGTACAGCGCTTCGCCGTCGCGGCTGTCGTGCACATCCATGTTGGAGTGCGTTCTGCCGTTGCCGATCGCGAACCCATTCAGCCCGTCGTAGGCTTCGGCCCACCATCCATCCAAAACGGAAAGATTCAGGCCGCCGTTCAGCACCACCTTCATTCCGCTCGTGCCTGAAGCCTCCAGCGGCCTTCGCGGATTGTTCAGCCACACGTCGACTCCCTGCACGAGATGCCGGCCCACGTTGATGTCGTAGTCCTCAATAAAGACAAATTTTTCGCCAAAGTCCGCATGGCGCATCATCTGCGCAATCTGTTGCAGCACCGTCTTGCCCGGCTCATCGTGCGGGTGCGCCTTGCCGGCAAACACAAACTGCACCGGGCGCTTGGCGTCATTCACCATGAGCGCCAGCCGCTCCAGATCCTTGAGTAGCAAATTCGCGCGCTTGTAGGTCGCAAAGCGGCGAGCGAACCCAATCGTCAAGGCATCGGGCGAGAGAACTTTGTCCAGCCTCTTCAAGGCCTCAGCGGCTTCGCTGCGGCGCTCAGACTGCTCACGCGCGCGACGCCGCAAAAAGTTGAAGAGCTGGCCCTTCAGGCTGAGGTGCGTCTCCCACAGCTCGCCGTCGTCCACGGTCTCAATGGCCGACCAGGTGTGCGCGGCTCCGCTCTGTCGCTGCCAGCCCACACCGAGATGGCGATCGTAAAGCCTTCGCATCTGCGGCGCAAGCCACGACGGCACGTGCACGCCGTTGGTCACATGGCCGATCGGCACCGCATCCTCCGGCCCGTCGGGATACAGGCCTCGCCACATGGCTCGCGAAACTTCGCCGTGCAACGAACTCACCGCGTTCACGCGACGCGCCAGCTTCAAACCCAGCACCGTCATGCAGAATGTTTCCTGAAAGTCGGTCGGATGTTCGCGGCCAAATCCCATCAGGTTCTCATGCGAGATGCCCAGCGCATCGCGCAGTGGCCCCAGGTGTTCCTCAATCAGATCGGGACTGAAGCGGTCGTGACCCGCCGGCACCGGCGTATGCGTCGTGAAGATCACCTCGCGCGGAATCTGGCGGGCGGCTGAGTAGAAATCCAGGCCCTCTTCTTCCATGCGGTTGCGAATGGCTTCAAACACCGCAAATCCGCTGTGACCCTCGTTCAAGTGCAGAACGCCCGGCGTGATGCCCATGGCCTTCAGCGCGCGATAGCCGCCCACTCCCAGCAGCAGCTCCTGCCGTATGCGCGTGCGCGCGTCGCCGCCATAAAGGCGCGAAGTGGTTTCCAGATCTTCCGGCGCGTTGCCGGCCACGTTCGAGTCCAGCAGCAGCAGATCGCAGCGGCCCACCTTCACGCGCCACACCTTGGCGCGAATCG
>CAYOVE010000008.1:0-37188 GCA_964407295.1 uncultured Occallatibacter sp. | reverse complement strand
TCGCCGACACCAAGACAAAAGGCGCGCACGCGCATGTGAACTGCGAGGCCTGCCACGGAGCACTGGCGGCACATGCCGATGATCCCACGACAGTGACGCCGGTTAAACCCGACACGGCGGTGCTATGCGCCCGATGCCATACGGCCAGCGCCGCTAAGCCGGCGAGCTTTCCGCAGGTGGATCCGGCCGATCACTCGGGCGGTGTTCCCTGCGAGACCTGCCACAACCCGCACAGCCCGGTGATTGGTTCCGATTCCGCCCCGAGCGCGGCGAAGGGAGGTTCGAAATGAACATCAGCCGGCGTCATCTGCTGATCCTTTTGCCTGCGGCGGCGGTGGCGTGGAAGCACGTGCTTGCCGGTTCCCCTGAGGACTCGCCGAACTACCAGATGAGCGAGCACTGGTGGGGCATGCTGATCGATATCCCCAAATGCATCGGCTGCGGCAACTGCGTGCGCGCCTGCCAGGCGGAAAACGATGTGCCCGATGGATTCTTCCGCACTTGGGTGGAGCGCTACCACAGGACGGACTGGCATCTTGAGAATCCCGAGGTGATCTCGCCCGACGGCGGCAAAGAGGGTTTCCCCGTAGTCGCGGCGGGCGAAGAAGGTAAGTTCTTCTTTGTCCCCAAGATGTGCAACCACTGCGCCGATTCGCCCTGCACGCAGGTCTGTCCGGTGGGCGCAACGTTTGTCACCCCTGACGGAGTGGTTGTGATCGACCAGAAGTACTGTCTGGGCTGCGCGTACTGCGTCCAGGCCTGCCCCTACGGGTGCCGCTACATTCATCCCACCAAAAAGGTCGCGGACAAATGCACGCTTTGCTACCACCGGATCACCAAGGGACTGACGACTGCTTGCTGCGAGGCGTGCCCAACGGGAGCGCGACAGCTAGCAGACCTGAAGAATCCCAATGACCCGATTCACGAGTTCTTGAAGACTCACGACGTGCAGGTTTTGAAGCCGCAGATGGCAACAGGAGCCAAGGCTTTCTATAACGGGCTGGATGGGTCTGTGCGGTGAGAGACAGCCTCTAGCCTCCAGCCACTGGCTTGTAGCCGCAAGTTTCGTGGGAAGCAAAGATGCTGGAACCAGCACGACCAGCTAGAAGCTAGCAGCTAGGAGCTGATTTATGAGCGGTGTTGAAGGCTACATGTATCCCAACGAGGCGACGCTCTATTGGAGCGTGCTGATCGTGCTGTACCCGTTCATAACGGGGCTGGTGGCGGGCGCATTCATCTTGGCGTCATTGGAGCGCGTGTTTCGCGTGGAAGCAGTGAAGCCAACGTACAGGCTGGCGCTGCTCACGGCGTTGGCATTTCTGCTCGATGCGCCGCTGCCCCTGCAGCTTCATCTCGGCCACCCGGAACGCTCACCGGAGATGTACTTCACCCCGCACAGCACCTCGGCAATGGCGATGTTCGGTTACGTCTACCTCTGGTACCTAATGGCCGTGCTGGTCTTCGAAATCTGGCTCGACTACCGGCGCGACATTGTGCTCATGTCGCAGCGGTCGAAGGGCCTGATGCGCCTGATCTACAAAGTCATGACACTGGGCTCAAGCAACATCAGCGAGCGCTCCCTGCACATCGACGATAAAGTCGGCTGGATTGTGACGCTGGTCGGCATTCCTTCGGCTTTCTTACTGCATGGTTATGTTGGATTCATCTTCGGCTCCATCAAGGCCAATCCCTGGTGGTCGTCGCCGCTGATGCCCGTGGTGTTCATCTTTTCCGCCATGGTGTCGGGCATCGCCGCCGTCATGCTGCTCTACATGGTGACGACGAAACTGCGCAAACAGAAGATTGATATGCGCTGCATGGACACGATTGCGATGTATATGTTCTACATCTTCATCATCGACTTCAGCTTGGAGATGCTGGATCTGGTGCACCGCGTTTACGAGGCCGACGAGTCGTTTCGCAGCCTGAATTTCATGGTGCACACGCGGCTCTATATTCCGCACATCGTGATCCAGATATTCCTGGGCACCATCACTCCGCTGATCCTGCTGTTTCTCACTCAGATCGTCAAGCTGCATGAAGTAGCGCGAAAGCGGATTTATGCAACTGCGGGATGCCTGGCGCTCGTGGGGATTTTCGCCATGCGCTGGAACGTCGTGATCGGCGGCCAGCTCTTCTCGAAGAGTTTCCTTGGCTTCACCACCTACAAGATGGAACTCGTGACGCGCGAAGGCCTGCTGGCGGCCATCGGATTGACCATCCTGCCGCTTCTCTTTCTTTGGGCGCTAGTCAAGCTGCTTCCGCCCTGGCCGGATAAAAGCCTGCACGAAGCCGCGACGGGCGATTGAGTTCAACATCGTCTGAGAAGGATCGGGGGAGCCATGCACGATCTTCCCGACGAAATCGAGCGTCTCGAGAAGCGCATGGAAGGGCTGGAGCTGCGCGTTCACCAGCTCGAGCACCCGCTGGAAGTTCGCTGGCCGAGTCCCTTACCGGAACCGGAAGTTGGAGCTGCTCCAACAGCGGAGCAGGCGCCCGAGGCACCAGCCGGAAGCATATTCCCGGTGCTCGGCAAGGCCATGCTTGGCGTGGCGGGTGCGTATGTGCTCCGCGCGGTTGAGGAGTCCAGCTCCCTTCCTCGGCTGGCCGTGGCAGCGGCTGGCATCGTTTACGCCTTCGCGTGGCTGGTGTGGGCGGCACGCGTGCGCGGTGGACCGCGCTTCACAAGCACAATTTATGCGGGAACCTCTGCCCTCATCCTCGCGCCTATGCTTTGGGAACTGACCTTGCACTTCAAGGTGCTCTCACCTGCGATCGCTGCGGGTGTGGTTTGCGCCTTCGCGCTTGCGGCAATTGGCTTGGGACACGATCGATTGCCTGTGCTGCGCACCGCCTGCATCGCGGCGGCTGGGCTTGCTCTGGCACTGGCCTTCGCTTCGCACAGCCTGTTGCCGTTTGTGGGTGCGTTGCTGGTGCTCGCGACAGTCTCCGAATTTGCTCCGCGCTTTGAAGGTGTGCCGGAAGTGCGCGCGCTGGTGGCGCTGGCCGCCGGCGCCGCGATCTGGATCTTGATCTACGTCTACTTTGCTCCGCAGTCTGCGGGCGAAGATTATCCACCGCTGGCGAGGACTGTCTTGCTTGCGCCCGGCGTAGCAATCTTTCTACTGTTCGCCGCAAGCGCAGGTTGGCAGACGCTGGCAAAAGGTCGGAAGATTTCTGCCTTTGCGACAATCCAGACGACGATCGCATTTCTGCTCGCAGCCGTAAGCGTGGCAGACTTTGGGCCGCAAGGTAGCGTCGTGATTCTCGGCGCGATTTGTCTTGGGCTGTCGGTAGCAGTCTGCGCGGCGGTCTTCACGGTCTTTGAGCGCGCCAAGGAGCCGCGCAACGCCGCGGTTTTTGCCGCATGGGGTGCAATGCTGCTTGTGGCTGGCAGTTTTCTGTGCCTGCCATCGCTGGCCATCACAACGTTGCTGGGAACGGTCGCCATCGCGGCGACATTCATCGGAAGCCGCGCGAGCCGGTTCGCATTTCAGTTCTATGGAATGCTCTTTCTGCTGGTTGGAGCCGCGGAATCGGGACTGCCGAGCTTTCTCATCAGCTCACTCGCTGGAACGTTGCAGGGCGCTCCTGCGGCAGGCATTTGGCTCATCGCGTGCTCCACGATTCTCTGCTATGCGGCCGCGCTGCCGCGAACGGGCGAATCGCGGCTGCTGCAAACACTTCATCTTGGCTTTGCTGCTCTGGCAGCCGCTGCCGTTGCTGCTCTGCTGATCGAAGGGCTGACGGGGCTGACCGCGCTCCGCATCCAGCCCGAAGCGCATCACCTCGCATTTATACGCACGCTGACGCTATGCACCGTCGCGCTCGGACTGGAATTCGCGGGAACACACTGGCGGCGTGTTGAGTTGACGCGGCTTGGGTACGCGACGATCGTTTTGGTAGCAATCAAACTTGTCGCCGAAGACTTGCGCCACGGCCACCTGGCCTACATTGCCGCCTCAATCTTTCTTGTAGCGCTCACCTTGATTGCCGCGCCGCGCTTGGCAAGAGCCAGGCAGATCGCGCTCGGCAAATAGCAATTTCATATTTGACGCTCTCCCAACGCCCACCGCGGTGTGCCGAGGCGGGCACGGAAGCAACACTCAAAATGCAAATCATTCAATGACCCCGGGGCGAAAGACTTCGGGACGGTACCTCGGCTGGCCAGCTGGCCGAGGCCCGACCACCTGGCTCTCCTCACCACGCAGCTTCATCTTGCTCACGTGCACGTCGTAGCCAGTGCTGGGGAGTAGCGATTCGAGCACAAAGGTTTCTGAGCCGCCGCTCTTGAGCTCGCGATAGCGGTAGATGCCGACTTCACCTTCGCTGTTCTCCGTGCCACCCGAAGGCGTGTCAAGAAAGCGCTGAGCGTCAGCCACAGTCGACGCGGGATGATCTTCGCCTTCCGTCAGGCTCTCGGCCGCATAAGAGCGGACCAGCTTGGTCCAGTAACGCGAGAGCAGATCGGTATTGGCAAAGAGGTCGGCCCAAATAATCTCGCCGCGCACGGCCACGACCACGCCGACCGCGTGCTCATCGCGCAACTGTGCAAGCACTTGCTCGCGGGCATTCATCACCGGAGCCGCAGCCTCATCGACTTTCTCACTCACGGTGCTGTCTTGCATTGCCTTGGCGTAACTGCTGGTGCCGAGGGTACGGTGATACATGCCTTCGCCTTGCGGAGCGCCGGCGCTGGCTGGCGGCGATGCCGCGGCTTCCATATGAGAGATTGCGCCGTTCACTGAGTTCCACACCTGTTGCTGGTCCTGGTCCACCATGGCTCTCTCACGCACCGCGGGCTGCACCATAAAACTCTTGGTTGCCGATTTACCGGCGGCGCCAAACGTCGCCGAGCTCTCCGTCCAGCGGCCCGGCTCGATGCAAAAGACCCCGAGGTCAATGGGATCGGCTTCCGCCGGAACGATGCGGTCCTTGGCGACGATGCGGTCCTGCTTGCCGCCGGTGACGATTTCGCCGGCCAGCAGCAACAGAGGTCGCTTCGAATGATTGACAAGAACCAGCGTGTTCACCTCATCGCCACGATCGACGTCGTCGTGCCTCCCGGGCCCTCTGGGCCGCACCAGCCCACGCGCGCGCCCAGCCTCTGTAACTTCCACTTCGCCGCTCTTCAGTCCTTCGTCGAGCGTGATAAACGGGGTTTCTCCAGTGGATCTTGCATCTGCGCGAACCACGGGAAACAAGAGAAGATTGCCGCTCTCGATAGGTGCGAGCACGCGGTAAGGACCGCCTTGGCCCTCAGCCGGCCCGCCCGCCGCTTTCACACCGCTTTCTAAGAAAAACGCAGCCATCGCCACCAACAGCGCCGCCGCAACCCCAAATCTACCCCAATTCTTCATGTGTCTCCTCCGCCGGTTTGTGGCTTACCGAGCCGGCCTTCGAAGGTAGAACGGCCGGCCGCCGCTAACTTGCAGGATCTTTTTGCGGCCCGGCTAGCGGCTGGCGGTCGGCTTGGAGGCCAATAGGTCGGTCGAAACGTCAAAGTCACTAAGCGCATCACGAGGCAGTGAGCATGGCGTCCGCGGAATCCGTTGCCGGCACGGTAGAGACGGCGCTCCCCGAACTGCGGGGAACGGTGGACAGCCGTCTGCTTGATGAGCTTTGGCGTGCGAGTGATGTGACAGGCTGGGGCCTGGAGCGCGACGAATTCGATCGGATCATAGCGGAGGCGGGAATCGCCCGGAACTTCGGGCTGGACCAGGGAGTGGCAGCTACGCCCCGGCAGCAAGCGGAGTTCTTTCGCGGGCTGCGCCTCAGTGATCTGGTGCTGGCGCGCGCCTGCGCGGCCGGGAACGGGCGCGCGTGGGAGCACTTCATCGCTGAGTACCGGCAGCCGTTGATTCGCGCCGCCATTGCCATCACCGGAAACGAGACCCTGGGACGTGATCTGGCCGATCAGCTCTACGCGGAGCTTTTCGGATTAAACGCGCGCGATGGCGAGCGGCGATGCCCACTGTTTTCGTATCGCGGGCGCGGCTCGCTGATTGGCTGGCTGCGCGCCACCCTTGCTCAGCGTCACGTGGATCATCATCGCCGCAGCCGGCGCGAGCAGCCGCTGGAAGAGATCGAAGTGCCGGCGGCAGATGCGCCGCAGCAGACGCCCGGCGCCGAGCTCTCGCAGTTGGAGCGCGCCATCGAACAGGCGCTGCGAGAGCGAGATGCGGAAGAACGCTTCCTGTTGGCGGCTTATTATCTTGATGGCCAGACCTTGCTTCAGATTGCGCGCGTGCTAGGCGTTCACGAAGCCACGGTGAGCCGCAAGCTGCGGCGCGCGACTGAGGACACGCGAAAACAAGTGCTCAGGAATCTCGAGCGCGGTGGGCTGAGCAGGCGCGCGGCACAAGAGGCGTTGGGCGCCGATCCACGTGACTTGGATCTAAACCTGAAAAAACTTCTGCAAAATTCGCAAATCAAAGCGTTCAACGAGCAGGCAGCGCCATGAGTGCAACGACCCATCACGAGAATCACCCCGACGCGGAGATCCTGAGCGCGTTCGCGGAGCAGGCTCTCAGCGCAAAGGAGCGCTCCGAGGTGCTCGAGCATCTCGGCGTGTGCGGCCGGTGCCGTGAGATCGTCGCTTTGGCGCGCGAGGCCGCAGGTGCGGAATTTTCACCGGCGCGGACCGAAGTCGTGCGCCCCAGGGCGTGGTGGAGAAGCTGGGGACTTGCTCTGGCTCCGGCAGCAGCGGTTGCGGCGACGGCTGCGATTGCGATCTACGTTCACCAGCGCGGAGTGGAACGGGCTGCGGAAGTAGCAAGACTCGAGCAGCTGCGAACGAGCGAGATGCCAGCGATGCCTTCACCGGCCACGCCGCAGCCGCCAGCCGCGGCTGCGCCCCCGGCAGCCCCGCGCAGCGCTCCCCCACAATCTCATAAGCCAGAGCGACCTTCCGCCGCGAGGCGCGCTCCCGTCGCAGAGCCGGACGAGATCGCCGCGGCGCCTCCTCCTGAAGTTACAAATGGTCTGCTCTCCAGACGCGAGGAGCCGGCTGAAACTCCTGAGTTTGAACGTCACAGATCGGCTGATGAAGCGTTCGTGTGCACTGGCGCGGCGCCGGCAGACGGCGTGACACCCACTGAAGCTGCCGCGTATGACGAGGAGCGTAAGAGACGGGCCGAACAAGAAGCCGAGGTTAGGCGCCAATTCGCCGCCAAGGCGCCAATGCCGACCGACGAACATAGCTCAGAACACGCCGCGGCGGCGGGCGCCGCTCCGGGAAGCAGTGAGTCGGTTGATGTTTCTGCCCAGCAACTCGAGACGCAACCTGCCCCCGCGGCGGCCAACCTCCAGTTGCATGGAATACGCTCCATGGTGAATGTCGCCACGGGTCCATACGCCTTTCACCTTCCCAGTGGCCGGCTTGCAGTTTCAATTGCTTCGGCGGATCATCGCACGCTCGCCGTCGACGAGAAAGGCACACTGTTTCTTCGCGAGGACTCCGGAGGGAACTGGGAAAAGGTCATGCGGCAATGGACCGGGCGCGCGACGGTCGTACGCAGGCAGGCGCCTGAAAGCGGCGCAACTGGAGCGGTGCCTGCTCCAGAGACTCAAGGAGACACTCCAGGCTCAGGCGGAGTGTCCCAACCCGACACAGTTTTCGAACTCGTTAATGACCAAAGTCAGGTGTGGATCAGCGTAGACGGGAGAATCTGGACTGCGAAGTAGATTCAAGCGCCGCGCTTCGATTCAGCATGTGCGATTTCCTCTGTTGAAAAATCGGCTGGCTGCCGAAAAAACACTCACGGGAACGTGCTTAGCCCGCGGATTACCGCAGGGTTAAGCCTCCTCGCTTCATCTGTGCCTTGCAGAGAGACCGCGAGGCCTGGGGGCTGCGCGAGTGAAGGCGACGGTTTTGGACCAACGAAACGCAGGCCCGGCTCCAGTGCCATGGGCGTATCTCCGCCTTCCGCCCTTTCCGCAGGTCGCCGTCAGAGTGCTGCAACTTGCCAGCAATGAGAATGTGCAGTTGCAACAACTGTGCGATCTGATCTCCGCTGACCCCGCGTTCGCCAGCGAAGTTCTCACAGTCTCCAATTCCCTGCTCTACGCCCCGCGATATCCCTCGACGACGATTCTGCAAGCTGTGGCCGTGCTCGGCGCCAATACGCTGCAAGGAATGTGCGTGACTGTGGGCGTCAGGGCCTACCTAGGCAAGACCATGAGCTACCCCGCCATGCGCAGCTTGTGGCGGCACAACCTTGCAAGCGCGATAATCGCCTCACAGATTGCGAAGTCCGGTTCGATCGACAGAGACACCGCATACACGGCGGGCATCCTGCATGACGTTGGACGCATGGCATTGGCGGTGATTCAACCCAAGGGCTATGCCGCGCTTCTCGAAAAGCATCGCGGAGTAGCGGCCTCAATGCTGGAGGCCGAGCGCGAGCTTTTCGGATGGGATCACTGCGAGATTGGACGGCAACTGATTGGCGACTGGAAGCTGCCGCGGAGCTTCGAGGCCGCGGTAGCCGACCATCATTCAGCGCGGCGCTCCGACGGCGTGTGGGATGCGGCCGAACTCGTAAAGGTGAGCTGCGCCATGGCTTCGGCAATCGGCTTCGCCGCATTTTCCGGCTGCCAAACAGCGAAGTACCTTGAACTGCTTAAGGAGTTACCGGCGGCAGAACAAAACTCGTTTCATCCCGATGCGGAGACGCTCAGAGACGAAATTGCCGAGAGCATCCACGCGATCGAGTCGGTTTGACCTGGATGTTTCACCTTGCAATGGTTGCGCCGGGTTGCATTAGGCCCGTGACCCGGCGCGCTTTTTCATCCACTCTGCTCACGCCCTATGCCCGCATCAGCTTACGTTGCAGTTCCTCCAGTGTTTGGCCCTTGGTTTCGGGGTAGAAGAGCGCCACCACAACAAACTGAATCACCGTAGCCGCCGCGAAAAATATAAACGGCGTGGCCGTGCTCATCATCGTCACCACCACCGGGAACACCAGCGCAATCAGTGTGTCACTGAACCAGTGACTGGCGCTGCCCACGCCCTGCCCCTTCGAACGCACCGCGGTCGGAAACACCTCGCCAATGTAAACCCAGATCACAGCGCCCTGCGAAACGCTGAAGAACGCGATGAAAACGACCAGCAGCCACAGCAGATCGCCGCGATGAGACTCGGTCGCGAACACCCAGGCCACGCCGGCAAGGCAACTGGCGCATCCCGCTGCGCCGATCAACAGCAAAGTCTTCCGTCCCAATTTATCGATAAGCGACATGCCGGCAATCGTAAACAAGAAGTTGGTTGTCCCGATGGCGATCGCCTGCTGATCGCTCGAAATCTGGCTGAAGCCGGCGGCAGCGAAGATGTTGTTCAGGTAGTACAGAATTGCGTTAATGCCGGCAAGCTGGTTAAAAGCGCCAATGGAGATAGCAAGGAACAAAGGGTATCGATACTTCCTTTGGAATACGCGTTCATGAGCCGTCACCTGTTCCTGAACCAGAGCCGCCTGAATATCGGCCAGCTCTGCCTCCGGATCCGGATCTCCCATCATTTTCAGCACCGACAGCGCTTCATCCATTCGATTCTTCGAGACTGACCAGCGGGGGCTGCGCGGAATTCCGAAGAGTAGCGCGAGGAAAAGCACCGCCGGAACCACAGCAATGCCCACCTGGAATCGCCATTCTGCCGCGCCCAGGTGCATGGTGCGAATCACGTAGTTGGAGATGTAGGCCACCATGACTCCAAACACTACGTTCAATTGGAACGACGCCACGAGCCGCCCGCGCAACTTGGCCGGCGCAAGCTCTGCAATGTACACCGGGCCCAGCACCGACGATGCACCAATGCCCAGCCCGCCGATCAAGCGGAACGTCATGAACGACACCCAGCTCCATGACAGCCCACCGCCGAGCGCCGAAGCGATATAGAGCAGCGCGGTAATACGCAGCGTCTCGCGGCTGCCCAGCCTTTGTCCCACGTGGCCCGCGCCGAGCGCACCGATCACCGTACCAACCAGCCCGATGGCTACCGTGAACCCTTTTTCCTGTGGGTTCAGGGCGTAGAGATGAACCAGCGCGTCAATGGCGCCGGAAATTACGACCGTGTCGAATCCAAAAAGCAGGCCCGCCAAAGCCCCCGAGAGCGTGGCCCGAAGCAGCTTGGAGTTGAGTCGCATTGTCCTTGCACCCTCGAGTTCCAAACTATGCTACAGAGGGAATGCGAAGGCGGCAAACCGGAGCGCGCGACAAAGTCCGCGTAGACATCGCGTCAATGAATCTGGAACGCAATACTTAAAGAAGAATCTTAAGCGGGTGGCTTCGCTGGAGCATTCCCGCGAGGCATAACAGCCAGTACACGGCAGCGATGCTTGTCAGCCGCGCTCCAGGCCATTGGCATCTCGCTCTCCATGCAGGCGCAATCGCCGGTCTCCAGAGTGTCGCGCATGCCGCCCGCATCGAGACGCAGGCGCCCTTCAAGCACATAAACGACTGCTCCAGACTCCTGAAAGCCATTGACGGCGATGTTGGCGCCCCCGGGCGGAAACTCGACCATCTGGGCCATAAGACGGAATCCCTTGCCCTCGGCGTTCAACGGCGTCACTTTGACCGACTCCGCCACCCGTCCATCGCCCTCGAGGTGCGCCTTGCGTGTGATCGAGAGCGCGTGATGCGTTGGCTCTGAAAAGAAGTGGCTCATCCTCACCCCGTAAACCCGGGCGATAGTGGCCAGCGTTGGCAGCGTTGGAATCATGCGGTCGGTTTCGAGCTTTGATAGCAGCGCAGTGGAGAGTCCCGTTTCGGCGGCCAAACGCGAGAGTGTGAGCCGCTTGCTGGTGCGCAGCGAGCGCAGCTTAAGACCAATGCAGTAAGGTTCCAGAGACCATTGGGCATAGGAAATAGTCTTGGACATAGATGACTCCAAAGAATGGTTCGGAAACTGAGAATCAGTCTACGTCAACGGAAGAGGAAACGCTGTGCGCGGGACAGAAGCTTGATGACTGCTTTGGGTGACTAACTCAACGCGGGCGACGTTCCCTGCCGAGTCCTGATTTTCGCGGCGATGGCGACCGATTTGGAGCGGGCCGGAGTGGCGGCATTGCGGCCTTATCGGGGGCAGGTTACACCTTCACGAAGATCTTCCTGCGATAAAGCACCCACACTGGCAGGAAACAAATCATTGTGTAGAAAACAGAGTAAGCCAACGCTCTCCAGCCCGGATCGCCGATGGGCGCGAACACATGATCGTACAAATAGCTGAGCACGTCGTACCGGTGTCCGCCGGCGGTAAAGGGGACGAGGTCGACGGCGCCTTCCAGGAGTTCACTAACGATGTACGCAACAATGGCGTTCGAGCCGAAGACCAGCCACGGCCAGAGCAGTCGCTTGCTCCAGCCAGACTTGCCCCATCCGCGCTGCTCAACGGCCCAATAGACGAGCGCAAACAAAAGCAGCGACCATCCGGCAGCGACGAGAACATAAGAGCTGGTCCACATCTTCTTATTGAGCGGAAACCAGATCGACCAGAAATAGCCTGAAGCAAGGCATGCGGCTGCGCCAAACGCAAGGCCGAGCATATTCGTCCCCACCGCGCGCTTGCCACTGAGCCACAGGCCGGCAAGCAGACCCAGGAGCGCGGTTCCAACTGCCGGAATATCGCTGAGCAAGCCTTCGGGGTCGCGAAGATTGTGCGTCGTCCAGTCTTCATAAAGGTGTCCCGGCATCAGTTGCCGGTCGAGCCATGCCACGATGTTCTGGTCTTTGTCGAGGAATCGAATGTCGCGCCCCGGAACGCCCGCCCCGGGCACCGGAACCCAGCGCACCAGAATCCAGTAGCCAATGAGAACGCAGAAGAGCAGCGCAACTTTCGTCCAGATACGGCGATCCCAAAGGTAAAGCAGGCTCACGATCAGGTAGCAGACCGCGATGCGTTGCAGCACGCCGTAAAAGCGCAGGTGTGCAAGATGAAAATGCGGAAAGCCGTTAACCACGACGCCCAGCAAAAATAGAACGGAGGCGCGCCGCAGCGAGTGCCATGCCAGCTTTCCGCGCGAGTCGCCGCGCTTGAGCCGCGCTTCAATGGAAAAAACAATGGATACGCCCACCACGAAGAGAAACGTTGGAAAGACGAGATCGGTCGCCGTGAGCCCATTCCAGTCGGCATGGCGCATCTCGGTCCAGGCGCCATCGCCGCCAGTGTTATTCACCATGATCATGAAGGCGATGGTGAGGCCGCGGAGCACGTCAAGTGAAAGCAGACGCTTGGGCGTCGAGACCAGCGCAGGGGCGGTCATGGGATCAGGGCATTCTCCTTGATTCGCGAATGCACCTACGCTACGCGACCCGACCTCATTTCGCCAAACCGTCGCCGAGGCGTTGTCGCACCCACCCTATCCGCTGCTAAACTCGCCCTTCAGGGGTTTTTGAGGAACTTCGCAGTCCACCAGCCGGAGGCTTGCCTTGGCCGAATTTCAGCCGTTTGTTCCCGCCGATCAGCACCCGCCCGAGTTCACGTTCCGCGCCATCCTGCTCGGCTCCATCTTTGGGCTCATCTTCGGCGCCGTAACCGTCTACGTGGGCCTGCGCGCCGGGCTCACCGTGGCCGCGTCCATTCCCATCGCGGTGCTCTCCATCAGCATTCTTCGCGCCTTCGGCCGCGCTTCGATTCTTGAGAACAACATTGTCCAAACCACCGGCAACGCCGGGCAGTCGATCGCTTCGGGCGTCATCTTCACCTTGCCCGCGCTCGTTTTTCTGGGATTTGATCTTGAGTACTCACGCATCTTCATGCTCGCCCTGATCGGCGGCTGGCTCGGCGTCCTGTTCATGATTCCGCTGCGGCGCCAGCTGATTGTGCAGGAACACGATGCGCTGCCTTATCCCGAAGGCACCGCCTGCGCCGACGTGCTAATCGCCGGCGAAAAAGGTGGCTCACTGGCCAGCCGTGTCTTTCTCGGCCTGGGACTTGGCGGCATCTACACGCTGTTTCAAAACAAGAATCTCTTCGGCGCCTGGCCAGATGCGCCGGAGTATCAGCCCGACTTCGGCCCGCAACACGTGCTGAAGGGAGCGTCGATCAACGCCAACGCCACATCGGAGTATCTCGGCGTGGGCTACATCATCGGTTCGCGCGTCGCGGGAATCATCTTCGCCGGCGGCGTCTTATCGTGGCTTGTCATCATGCCGCTCATGTACTTTTTCGGCAAAGACCTTAGCCATCCCATCTACCCCGGCCTCGTTCCCATTGGCCAAATGGGCCCATGGGATCTTTGGGCCACCTATATCAAGCCCATGGGCGCTGGCGCAGTGGCCGCGGCCGGCGTCGTAACACTCATTAAGACGATCCCCACCATCGTCAGCGCCCTCACAGCCGGACTCAAGACCATGCGCCCCGGAGCCGCAGGACAGGCGAAGCCCATCCGCACGGAGAACGATCTCTCCATGAGCGTGGTGATCATTGGCTCGCTGCTCATTATGATCTGCATGTTCCTCTTCCTTGAGTTCAAGCCCGTCCCCGGCGCCTTTGTTGGCTGGGCCGCAAATCTCGCTGCCTCGTTGTTGGTTGTGGTCTTCGGATTCCTCTTTGTCACCGTGAGCTCGCGCATTGTGGGCCTCGTCGGCAGCTCGGCCAGTCCTGTCTCCGGAATGACCATCGCCACTTTGATGGCAACCGCGGCGGTGTTTCTCATGCAGGGCTGGACCGCGCCTGCGTTTGCCGCGCTGGCCATCACGATCGGCGGCGTGGTCTGCATCGCGGCTTCGAATTCGGGAGACACATCGCAGGACCTGAAGACCGGGTACATCGTCGGATCCACGCCTCGCCTCCAGCAGATCGCGCTGATGATCGGCGTGGTGGTGTCTACTGTCGTGATTGGATTCACGCTCAACCTGATGAACACCGGCCTGCAGGAGTTCCACGCCGCATCTCAGCCCTGGAGCTTGAGCGCCTCGCACCCCGGCGTAACCGTCCAATCGGACGCGCAGCACCTGCCCAACCAGATTCGCGTGATCGCGCCCGACGGCAAGACCACGACGACGCACCAGAAATCCGAGTACATCCTGCTCAACGCAATCGGATCGTCCGAATTGCAGGATGGCAAGTATCTCTACTCGCCAGCCACCGGCCAAATTGAAGTGCATTGGATTCAGGGAATCGGCAGCGCGGCCGCTCCGGCCCCGCAGGCGCGCCTCATGGCCACGGTCATCAACGGAATCCTAAGCCGCAAGCTTCCCTGGGGGCTTGTTCTGATCGGTGTTTCGCTGGTGATCGCGGTTGAGCTCCTGGGTATTCGCTCGCTGCCATTCGCTGTCGGAGCGTATCTGCCCATCGGCACCACTTTGCCGATCTTTGTTGGCGGCGTAGTGCGATGGATGGTGGATCAGGCTGCAAAGCGGCACGGCGAAGATGCGGATGCCGAAAGCGAGATCTCGCCCGGCTCGTTGTTCGCCTCCGGACTGATCGCTGCAGGCGGTATTGTGGGCCTCATCGGCGTTGCGCTCAAAGCCTATGAAGCCACGGTTGGCAAAGGCGACATCCTCAACTTCCCGCATACCTTTCTGGATAACAACTATGTCAGCGTCCTGGCTTTCGCCGCGCTGGCGTACTCGCTCTACTATTTTGCGAGAAAGCCGCTGAAGAAGTAAGGCTCAAGCCAAGCGCCCGCTCCTGCTCCGCTACAATAGTGGGAACCGCCCGCCAGTCGAGAACTCTAGCTCTCCGGGCGCCTCATACCCTTATGCTGGCAGAAAATCTTCCTGAAGCCCTCACTTTCGACGATGTCCTGCTGGTACCTGCCTTCAGCGAGGTTGTGCCGGTGCAGGTGAGCACGCAGACGCAACTGACGCGCGCGATCACGCTGAACACGCCGCTGCTCTCCTCGGCCATGGACACGGTCACGGAGTCGCGCATGGCCATTGCCATGGCCCAGCAGGGCGGCATCGGCATCGTCCACCGCAATCTCTCCATCGCCGACCAGGCCGGAGAGATCGACAAGGTGAAGCGTTCTGAGAGCGGCATGATCGTCGATCCGGTGACCATTGGCCCCGACAAATTGATTGCCGATGCGCTTGAAGTGATGCGCCGCTATCGCATTAGCGGTGTTCCGGTCACGCAGGGCAAGCGGCTGGTGGGCATTCTGACCAATCGCGATCTTCGCTTTGAGACGCGCACCGACATTCCCGTCGGCGACGTGATGACCAAGGAAAACCTCATCACCGTGCCTGTCGGCACCACGCTCGAAGAGGCGGAGCTGATCCTGCATAAGCACCGCGTGGAAAAGCTGCTGGTCGTGAACGACAAGTACGAGCTGATGGGCCTGATCACGGTTAAAGACATCCAGAAGAAGTTGAAGTATCCCAACGCCAGCAAGGACGATCAGGGCCGGCTGCGCGTGGGTGGAGCCATCGGGGCTACGGGCGATTTCCTTGAGCGCGCGGATGAGTTGGTGCGCAACCGCGCAGACGCGCTGGCTATCGACTCGGCGCACGGCCATTCGTCGCGCGTGCTTCAGGCGGTCCGTGACGTCAAGAAGCGCTTCCCCGATGTTGCAGTACTCGCCGGAAACGTGGCTACTTATGAGGGCGCGATGGCGCTGATCGACGCGGGCGCCGACGCCATTAAAGTTGGAATTGGGCCAGGCTCCATCTGCACCACGCGCATGGTCACAGGCGCTGGTATGCCGCAAATTACCGCAATCGCTGAGGCCTACCGTGCTGCGCAAAAGCATGGCATTCCGGTGATTGCCGACGGCGGCATCAAGTACTCCGGCGAGATCACCAAGGCCATTGCCGCTGGCGCCAGTTCGGTCATGATCGGCTCGCTCTTCGCCGGCGTGGACGAGAGCCCCGGCGAAACGATCCTTTACCAGGGGCGCAGCTTCAAAAGCTATCGCGGCATGGGCTCGCTGACGGCCATGAGCCAGGGCTCAGGCGAGCGCTATTTCCAGGGTTCAGCCGATTTCGGCGTCGCGGAGAGTGGGCCAGCGGACGTGGTGCAACGCGAGCGCGCCAATGAAAACCGGCTGGCCAAGTATGTCCCCGAGGGCATCGAGGGACGCGTCCCCTACCGGGGGCCGCTGGAAGCGATGGTCTTTCAGCTTGTCGGCGGTTTGCGTTCCGGCATGGGCTATCTGGGTTGCGGCACGATCACGGAATTGCAGGAGAAAGCCAAATTCGTCCGCATCTCAGGCGCCGGCCTGCGCGAGAGTCACGTCCACGACGTGATCATCACGCGCGAGGCGCCGAACTACCATGTCGAGTAGCCGCCGCGGCCTCAGCTTCTGGGCGAGCGCATGGTGGCCCGTTGTGGTCGGAATTGCCGTGATCGCGGTGGAGTCCACAAAGTATTTTGGTGCCGATCGCACATCGCACCCGCTTCGCGTTTTGTTTCAGGCGCTCTTCGGCCCGGTCGGCGACGCCCGCTGGCAAGTCATTCACCACTACATTCGCAAGTCCGGCCACTTTCTCGGGTATGGAGGCCTTGGACTTATTTGGCTGCGCGCGTGGCGGATGAGTTTACCGCGCCTTCAGTTACTCCCAGGAGCCGTATTGGCGCTTGCAAGCACAGCGTTGGTTGCCGGATGGGATGAGTGGCACCAGACTTTCCTGCCCAACAGGACTGGAACCCCTTGGGATGTCCTGCTGGATTGCTGCGGCGCCTTGTTCATGCAATGGATCGCTTATCTCTACTTGCGGTCGCGCAGGCGTGGGCTACTGGATGATCCGAATTGACGAGCTTTGAAGGTTCGGAGGGGGGTGCCTTTGGTCACCTACACATCGGGCGAAAATCGATCATACTTAGCAATGAAGTCAATCACTTAGATGTGTATTCATTTGTCTTACGTTTCCCTTGCTTCCTCCAGATATGCGTGTTAAGGTAGTCTCGCTCACGAATCCAAGCTCGGCGCAGATGGACCGCACCATGCTGCGAGGCGCGCAATCTTGAACGCAATCGCCTCGACTGTGCGAGTGTATTTTCAGGCGAAGGTGAACGGTCCGGCCTGTCGTTTGGGACCGAGAGGAGCGAAGCTTGTCCGGGAGCCGTTTCTGGCGCAAGCGTAAACTGAGCTCCTTATTTTCGGCCGTTGGTTCGAACCTCAGGAAAGATCCGAGAACATTCCATTCCCGCAAGTGGCGCCGGTAAGCCGGCATACCCATTCCCTGCATGAAACTGTTATGAGAGTCCTTCGACCAAGGTCACGGATCGTCAGCATAAGAATGTCAGAGGAGGAGTTTTCCACTCTGCGACGGCTTTGCGTTGCCACCGGCGCGCGCAGCGTGTCAGACCTGGCGCGCGAGGCGATGCGTGGATTATTGAACGGCACAAATCAGCAAGCCGACGGCGATGGAGCCAGAGACGGATACTCCGCTCAGATGCGGGAACTGGAACAAAGGGTCGACAAGCTCAGTGCCGAAATTGAGATGTTCAAGGCAGACCGCAACCTCTAGTGACACCTTTGCTGGAGCAGGAATACAGAAGAACGAACACTGATTTGAATTGAGAAAACTTGATCGTCATGAAACCTAGAATTCTTCTTCTTTTTCTCATTTCCGGCGCACTGTGCGCGGGACAGACGACGCCCACCGCTCCCGGAGCACAGACGATCGAATGCCCAACCGGACCCGGCCCTGTTCCCGAAGGCCTCGAGGCCGTGTGCCCTCCAACCACAAACACGGTTCCAACTACGGGAACAACGCCGTATCCTCAAGGGCAGATCCCCGGCGTAAACACACTTCCTTCCGCACTTCCTCCCAATCAAACAACAAACATTCCGCCACCTTACAAAGCCGTTGGCCCGATTACTACGCAGACAGAGTTCCAGATCTTCGCTGAGGACGAGGCTGGCCATCCCTTGAAGGTGTTCGGGAGAAATCTGTTCGATGAGGTTCCCACGACCTTTGCGCCCCTTGACCGCATTCCCGTGCCGGCGAATTACGTCCTCGGTCCGGGCGACGAATTGCTCATTCACGTTTGGGGAAAGATTGACCTGGATACGCGCGTCACCGTCGATCGCAACGGGCAGATCTTTGTTCCCACCATCGGGACCTTAACCGTTGCCGGCCTGCGCTATGAACAACTGCGGAGTTCCCTGCATTCAGCCATCGCCACGCTCTACAAGGATTTTGACCTCAACGTAACGATGGGCCAGCTTCGCTCCATTCAGGTCTTTGTGTTGGGCAGCGCGCGCCAGCCGGGCGTTTATACGATCAGCTCGCTCAGCACCCTGGTGAACGCGCTCTTTACTTCCGGTGGGCCCTCGGCGACCGGCTCCATGCGCCACATTCAGTTGCGGCGCAACGATCAGGTCATCACCGAGTTCGACCTTTACGATTTGCTCCGCAGAGGCGACAAGTCTCATGATGTTCAACTGCTGCCGGGGGACGTGATTTATATTCCGCCCGCAGGGCAGCAGGTGGCGATCATCGGCAGCGTCAACGAGCCTGGGATCTACGAGATCAAAGGTGACGAGACGGTCGCTTCGGCGTTAAGCGATGCGGGTGGCGCGACAAGTCTTGCCGACGAAGATCGGGTTCTGCTGGAGCGGATTGAGAATCACGAAGGCCGGCAGGCAGAGTCGTTCGCGCTGGATGACTCCGGGCTGAAACGCACGCTTCGCGATGGGGATCTATTGCGCGTCTATCCACTTTCTCCTCGCTTCGACAATGCAGTAACTCTTCGTGGCAACGTGGGACAGCCGGGGCGCTATGCCTGGCACGATGGAATGCGCGTCTCAGACCTCATTCCCAACCGCCAATTCCTCCTCACTCGCGATTACTGGAATCAGCAGAACTTTCTTGTTCCGGAGAGAATCGCCCATCCATTCGGCCTTGCGCCTGACCAATTCGATCCGCAAACAGGGACCACTGTGCAGGCCCCCACCAGCGGGCCCAACAGCAACAACAACCCGCAAAATGAATTCAACCCGCAAAATGGATTCAATCCGCAGACGGGGACGAGTCCGCAGACCGGAACCAACACTCAGCGCGCCCCAAATGGACAAACTCCAACGAACGCCCAGCCCGGGTTCAATACGCAGAACGGGTTCAACACGCAGAACGGAATGAATCAGCAAACTGGAGCGAATCAACAAACTGGGACAAGTCAGCAAACGGAGATTAATGCGCAAAACGAGGCCATTCAGCGGAGTGAAGCCAGCTTCGCTGCAGCCCGAAACGGCGAAGAGATCAACTGGGACTATGCTGCGATCGAGCGGCTTGACCAGCACGATTTAAGTACCCGATTGGTCGCATTTAACCTGGCCAATGCCATTGACGACCCAGCGTCGACAGACAATGTCGCACTGCAACCCGGCGACGTCGTCACGATCTTTTCCGAGAAAGACATTCCTCTCCCCGTGGATAAGCACGCTGCCTTCGTCCGCGTAGACGGCGAAGTGAATGCGCCGGGCATTTACCGCATCGGCCCTGCCGAAACATTGCGGGACATAGTGAAGCGCGCCGGCGGTCTCACGCCGCACTCCTATCTCTATGCTTCGCAGCTCAACCGCATTTCCACGCGCCGCGCAGAAGAAATTGAAATCAAGCAATCGACTGCTCAAATGCAAAGAGATCTCCTGGCGCGAAATGCCGCTACTTCGACCGTTGGCACATCCAATACGGCAGAGCAGCAGGCACAGTTGAGCTCTCAACAGGCACTGATCGCGCAGCTTGCCGCCGTTCAGCCAACCGGGCGCGTGGTTCTGGCCATGAAGCCCGATGCGAGTAGCATTGATGACATTCCGGCCTTTCCGCTGGAGGACGGCGACACGTTTTACATTCCGCAGGAACTGAACACCGTGCAGGTCTCTGGCGCGGTCTACAACGAGAATGCCTTCCGCTATGAGAGGCGGAAGAAACTCCTCGCATACTTGAACGATGCGGGTGGACCCACGCGCCAGGCGGACACCAAGCGGATCTTCCTCATTCGGGCTGACGGCACCGTGATCAGCCGCCAAACCCGCGGCGATTTCTGGCACTCGGATTTTGACAAAACGACCTTGCTGCCTGGGGACGCGATCATCGTCCCGCCGAAGTTGAAGGGGCCGAGCACGTTCATTCAACAGCTCCCTTACTTCACGCAGATTCTCTCGCAAACTGCCCTGACGGGCGCCGTTCTTGGCACGGCCTACTAACAACTAGGCGACTCATGATGAAACAGAATTCAGTGATCGAGCAGGAAGAATCCACTCCGCGTGGAGAAGCCTCGCCTGAAGAACGCACGCCCGAACCCGCGTGGTCATTCTTTGGCGCTCTCACCCATCTGGCGCGAGGGATTCGCTTGGTGGCGTTGGTAACTGCAGTTGCATTTCTTCTTGGGATCGTCGTGAGCCTGTTGCTTCCGGTCAGTTACACGGCAACAACCAAGATCATGACGCCGCAGCAAACCCAGCCTTCAGCGGCCTTGCTCATGAGCCAGTTGGCCGTGAATTCCGCTGTCACCAACCCATTGGCGACAGCAACCGGCGGGCTGAGCCTTAGAAATCCCAACGAACTTTACCTCGGCCTGCTGGCTTCGCGGCCCGTAGCGGACGGCATCATCGCGGAATTTGGTCTCGCCGGCGTTTATCACGCCAAGGACATGACGGCCGCCCGAAAGGCGCTTGCTGACCGCACCATCGTCACTTCGGAAAAGAGCACTCTGATCTCGATTTCGGTGACGGATACCGACAAGAGGCGTGCCGCCGCCATCGCCAATGCCTACCCTGAGCAACTTCGCAATCTGACGAAGAACCTGGCTGTGACCGAAGCATCGCAGAGACGCCTCTTCTACGAACAGAGATTGAAGGATGCTAAAGCGGACCTCGTGAATGCGGAACTCGCGTTCCAGCAGATCCAGAAGCAAAAGGGCTTGATTCAACTGGACGCGCAGACCAAAGCGCTGATCACTTCGCTGGCCGATCTGCACGCCGAGGTTGCGGACAAGGAAGTGCAACTGCAGGCGCTGCGATCCTATTCGACTGAGCAGAACCCGGAGGTGCAGTTGCTCGAGAGCCAGCTCTCGTCACTGCAGGATCAAACTGCCAAGCTTGAAGAGCGCAGCGGCTCGCCGGAATCCGGAGGGCTGGATCTGGCGGACGTTGCCGGCTCGGGAGCGGATTATCTGCGCGCTGAGCATGAACTCGAATACCGCCAGGCCCTCTTTGATCTTCTGCTGAAGCAGTATGATGCTGCGCGGTGGGATGAGTCGCGCAACGCTGCGGTGATTCAGGTGGTCGAAGATGCCATCCCGCCGGATGTAAAATCCGCGCCGCGACGAACTCTGATCGTCCTCGTATTTGCAGCTTTCGGGTTGTTTGGCGCTTGGCTCTACATTTTGGGACGTAACATCCTGGCCGGCAATCCCCGCCTTTTGCAGTTGCTTGCGGAATTCAAGTCGGTGCCTGTCAACGAGTAAGCGCCGGCAGAACACCGAAATGAATCGTGGAGCGGAAAACGTCCCAACATCGCAAACATCTGATTTGGTCCTATGTCTCGACTTCGGGAGCCAACGCGCTTCGAGTGGGACTCGGCGCTATTTCGGGCCTGATGGTTTCGCGCTTATTGATGCCGCGCGGACGCGGCGAATTGGCGATTCTCCTTTACTTTCCCACGCTGATGGCTGCGTTTTTCAGTTTGGGTACTCCGCAGGCGATCACTGCTCTCATCTCCAAAGACCCAAAGCATCCAGAAGAGATTTTGACGGCGGGCTTCCACCTCGCGATTGCTCAGGTTCTGCTGGCGGTTCCGCTCTTCATACTATGCGCGCCGTTCACGCTGACTGGTGACAATCGTCAGCTGGCGATCCCGGTGCAAATCTCCTGCGCGTGCGGCGCATTTATGATCCTTGTGCCGTACTTCAACGCCATGGCCTATGGTTTGAAGCGCTTCGCATGGGTCAACGCCGTAACGCTTGCCGGCCAGGCAAGCTACGTGGTCGCACTTCTCGTCTTATGGCTTACGGGAACTCTAACGCCCCTGAGTGCCGTGCTTTCAGCGCTCGGCAGCCAATTGTTCCAATGCCTCCTGCATCTCATTCACATCAAGCCATCTTGGTTGAACAGAAAGCTCCCAACTGGCGTCTACCGTCAATGTTTGGGATTGGGAATTCGCTTCGCGGCGCCCAGTCTCGCCGCCGTCGTTTTGCTCAATGCTGATCGGGCCATTCTCATTCGCACAACGACGCTTGAGCAAATCGGTTACTTCGCCATCGCCTTCGCGGTCACGATGCCGATCACAATCACTACTGAGGCGTTCACACAGATCGGATTTGTCGAAGTTTCAAGCGCCGCAAACGCTGACGCCTCGCTGGCCCTCATGCTGCGCCGCTTCCAGATGGCGCAGGTGGTTGCCGGTGCAAGTTTTCTCTTCGCTTGTGCTCTTGTGGGTCCAGTCATCCGGTTCGGCTTCGGAAAGGCATATCTCAGCGCAATTCCGGCCGCATATCCTCTGGCATTGGCAATGTCGCTGAGAGCCATGACGAGGACCTTGGAAAACAATCTGCGCGGACTTCGCTTCATCGTTCCCGGCACGGTTGGAGCCGCGATCAACCTCACGGCGCTTGCTCTTCTCAGCATCGCCCTCGTGCCGCGTTGGGGAGCATTCGGCTTTTGTTGCGCCGTCCTGGTTGCAGAGGCGATCTACCTGATCTGCTTGGGGCTCTACCTCACGAACCAGCAAGGTGTCCACCTTCCATCGCTGTGGGGATTTCGGCCTAGTATTGTTCGCGCCATGACGCTCGCAATGGTTGAACTTTTCAAGGAAAAAATCCTGGCGGAAAACAGAAACGAAGAGGTAACGGAGACCGCGTGCTGAAGCCGGAACAAGAGACACGGGCGATTCCGTGGCGCCGAATTCTTCTATCGGTCATTTTGCTTGTCGCCGTAACCCTGCTGGTGCGGGGTAAGCGAGTCGACGCACCGGGCGCCGGGGTCCTCGCCGCTGTCCTTCTTGTCATTTCCGCCGCATTTTTGCTTCGCGCCGCGGTGAAGACCGGCAGCTTCATCAACGGATATACCTTGGTTCTCGGCACATTCCTGCTTACCTACCCGCTGTCGGCGTTCGTGCATCTCACAGGAACCGACTATATCTCGCTCGGCTTCTATGAAATCGCTGCGCTTGATCCACACACGCAAATCCATCACGTGTATTTGTCCCTCGCGCTCGTTCTCCTTGCGCAATTGGCGCTTTGGTGGGGACTTGCGCCCGCGAGTCAGCCGGTCCTACCGAACAGTCCGCACATGGTCCGAGTCCGTTCTACGCTGCTCGTCCTCGCCGGAGCGGTCTTTACGCTCGTTGGCGTTACGGGCTCTTACATGCTCTTTTCCGGTTCCGGTGAACTGGTTGAAGATGTGGCGACCATTGACAGGGCGAGGCAGCTCTCTGAAGGATCTGCTCGTTACGTGTTCATGTCCACCTGGCTTTCCTGGGGCATCATCTTCCTATTAACGGCGTTCATGGTTTCGCGATTCAGCAAGAATCATTCCAGGCTTACTCTCGCCGCGCTTGTTGGCGGATCGGCTTGTATGTTTCTCAATCTATTCTGGACCGGTAGCCGGGCAGAGAACCTGCTTGCGGTGCTTCCCCTGTTTTTTGTCGTGAACAAGATTGCCTCGCGCCATTTTCGCCCCTTCGCTTTGGTCATCACTGTCGGAATCGTGGTAATCGTTGTTTTCGAAACGATCGCGCGAACAGCCACGATGCTGAACGGCGGCCTCGACCTTCTCATGCAGGGCGGCACGACGCCGAGCCAATTCGTGGCCAATCAATTGGCAGCCGTTTTCGATTGGCAAATGGGAAGATTCCCGACGATCAGCCTGGCCTTCGACATGGTCGGTCGGTATGGCCATGCTCTCGGCTCAACACTGCTTCAAGGCCTGGCCATGACGGTCAATGCTCCTGCAACTTTGTTGCACATCCCACTTAGAGTTCCGGAACCGGAAGCGATGACGGCGCTGGTGGGACAGTATATTTATCAGGATCCGTCGATCAATGGCGTCGTGCCCGGAACTCTCGCGGAGTTTTACTTCAACTTCGGCACGCTCGGTGTGTTTGCAGGCTTCTTTGTAATCGGAAGAATTGCGAAGATTTGCATTTCGATGGCATATTCCGCGGTCGACATGGGAACCTTGCTTCTTAGCTTCTATGTCATCACCGTGTTGTGCCTCTGGGCGATACCTATGACTGCGACCATTGGCGTCTATCTCCTGGCTACGAGAGGCCTCCCTATTCTTGTCTTCGTCGCCATCGAGCAGACTCTCAGCAGGTCTACGAATCTCGCACCGCGTGCGGCAGTGCAAGCCCAGCCCGCTTAGCGAACCGGGCATGTGGCGGGTCTTGGGATTCCGAAGCGCCGGCTCCGCCCAATCTATCCTTATTTTGCGCAAAGACGAGAAAATGACGAAGCGCTTTTCCATTTGCATCCCCGCCTTCAATCGCCCTCAGGAGCTTTTCGATCTCCTCAAGAGCATCGCTTCTGAGCCGCCCGGGGATTGGGAGATTCTGGTCAGCGAGGACTCTTCGCCTAAAGGAAAAGAGATTGCGGACGTTGTTCAGCGTTTCGCGCAAGCTCATGAACTGCTGAATATACGCTTCCTGACGACTCCCGCAAATCTCGGGTATGACGGCAATCTGCGCTTTCTTATCGATCACGCGGAAGGACAATATTGTGTCTTCATGGGCGATGACGATCTGTGGTGCGCCGGCGCATTGCGGCAACTGACGAAAGTGACAGACGCGAACCCGGAGTTAGGTGTAATTCTGCGCGCGTGGCAATCCATTTCAAAAGACACCGGGGAAGTGCTGGACGTGCACCGCTATTTCCCAAATGACCGCACATTCAATCCGGGACCGACGACGGTCGCGGCATTTTTCCGTAGGTCGGTCTTTATCTCCGGCCTTGCAGTCCGCACAGACGCGGCACGCGCGGTAAGAACTGGCGAATTCGATGGGACCTTGCTTTATCAACTGCACTTAGTTGGCAACATCCTCATGACAATGCCGGGTTACTATCTATCGCGAACGACCGCGATCCGCCGTGTCGGCGGAGAGCACTACTTTGGATCAAGCGTGAGCGAACGCGAGCGATTCATTCCGAAACAGCTCACCGCTGAACATTCGCTGAATTTTGTTCGCGGCCTCTTGGCGATTGCCGGCAGCATCGAGTCGGCGTACGGCTCATTGGTGGGCCGGTTGATTCGCTCCGATATCGCGCGCTACTCTTACCCGCTCCTTGCCATCCAGGCGAGAATGAACTCCCGGCCCTCTTTCCAACGCTATGCGGCGGCCTTGTCCGAACTCGGCCTGGGCAGATACCTGTCTTTTCGGATGTATCGCGCAGCGCTTTCGCTGGCCGGATTTCGCGCCTGCGATGCCTTCATTGACGCTTCCAAGCGCATGTTTGGCTCCACTCCGGTGTTGGGCGGGGCCCGCGGCATTCGGCCATCGTGAACAGAGTAGCTTCTCGGAATTTCTATGGCGGCGTCTGGCGGAAATAAAGTCGAGTCCGTCCTGCTCGTTCGCTCGGCCTTTGGAGAGATTCACGAGTTGGCCTGGCTGCGGGCGCTGCGCGATCTCGGCGTCCGCGTTGAGCTCTTCGACACCCACGCCCATATCCCATCCAACCTGGCGGGCCGGATGGAGCAGCGTTACCTGATTGGCCCTCATATCCGCAACGTAAACCGGATGGTGGTTGAGGGCGCAAAAACGATGCGACCCGACGTTGTGCATTTCTATCAGGGGCATCACTATACCGCCGAAACTGTCGCTCACGTTGCACAGGCCGCCTTTGCCTCGGGATTGCATAACGACGATCCCTTCGGGAGGCCCGACCGCAGAGAATACCGGCTCCTTTTGAAGGCACTGCCGAAGTACGATGGGTACCACGTAAACAGGGAATGCAATGTCACCGAGGCCGCAGCACACGGCATTAAACGCGTGCGCGTTCTCATGATGTACTACATCCCTTGGCTTCATTACCCTTGCTCTCTAACCGCGCAGGAACAGAAGGACTTTGGATCCGATGTGGTCTTCGCTGGGCACATGGAGCCCGATCTTCGGATCGAGTGCCTTTCAGGAACGATTCGGGCCGGGCTGAAATGCAGAATCTTCGGCGGAACGGAAGAATGGAAATCTGTACTCGACCACGATGCGTATGAGTCGGTGCGGCCCATCTTTCACGCCAGGGGTGCGGACTACCGGCGCGCGTTGTGTGCGAGCAAGATCGGTGCTTGTTTCTTCAGCAAATGGAATCGTGATCAGTACACGACACGATCTTGGGAAATCCCGGCCTGCGGAGTCTTCCTTCTTTCCGAGCGAACCCCCGCCATGCAGGAGTTTTATCGGGAGGGTAAAGAGGCCGAGTTTTTCGAGAGCCCGGCGGAGTTTATCGACAAAGCGCGCTTTTATGTGAACAACGAAGGTGCCCGAAAAAAGATCGCCGCAGCTGGATATGCGCGCGCGATCGCCTCCGGAAACGATATTTACAGCAGAATGCGTCAATGGCTGGCGGATGTTACGAGCTGGCGCAATGAAAAGCGGCTCGAAAGTTGATCTTGGTTTGGAGTCGCCGACAAGTGAATCACGCGCCAATCTGCAGGCTCTGCCGCTCGCCCCAAGTCGAGGAAGTGGCTTGGGAAGAGCATGACTGTCGCACCTATCATATCGTGCACTGCTCGCGGTGCGACCTCATTCAGACAGTCGAGCACTATGCGGAGTTATCTCCAGATTATGTCGACTTAGAACTCTCAGCGCTCGACGAAAGCCGTTTGTGGTGCCAAGGCGTGCACAAACTTCCGGCGTTCAGGCAATGGCTGGCCTACGCATCGCGTGTTGCAGCATCAAAGCACCCAGCCCTGCTTGACGTTGGGTGCGGTACAGGAGGCTTTCTATCGTTTGCTTCCGCAAAAGGCTTTCGGTGCTTCGGCTTCGACGCCTCTAAGGCACAAGCGGACCATGCGATGGCACTCTTCCCCGACGTGCGGCACGCGAGTTCCATTCCAACCTACCTTGAAACTCTTGATCAGCCCCGCTTAAAGTTCGATTTCATTACGTTGTGGGACGTCTTTGAGCATATTCGGAATCCTGTTCTCTTTTTGCAGCAGCTTGCGAGCGCGCTACAGCCAGGGGGACACTTATTCATCTCGGTTCCCAACGGCCGTGCAATTCCATGGAAGATCCGGATTCATCGCGTACTGAACAGGCCGGTAGACCTCGCTCCCTGGGAACATGTTTTCTACCACTCGAACCAATCGCTTGAGAGATGCATGATAGCCGCCTCGCTCGAGCCGGTCCATTGCGGAGCGGTCGCTTGCTATCCACGACCGCTCTCGCCTTTCGAATTTTTCCGCCGTGCCGGATTTCTCATGCTCAAAGCCGTTCCCAATCTGTCGCCGCAGATTCTTGCATGGGCTCGAAAACCATCCAGATGACTGAATGATTGACTCTGGCGCTGTTCGAAATTCGGAAGTACTTCCGAAAAGTGGCGAGCCCGAATCCCGCCTCAGGGTCGGTTTTCTTACATATGATCTGCAGCGCAATACAGAGGACGCGCTCTATGAAGTCGCGCGGGCGGCTTCATTTTCCGTTAAGGCCTTCCCGCTTTATGCCCATAGCGATCAGGAGCATTCGAGAGTTCCGTATCGCCCAGCCACTGCGCGAGGCAAGCATCTGGGAGTGAACGTCCCGGGCAGCACACCCGAGGGGTTTGTCTCAAATCCTGAATGGCGAGTGGGTTTGGCCTGTGCGCGCGAATCCGACATCGTAATTCTGAAGGGCCTGCTCGGCTTGGGAGCGATCTGGTGCGCGTTCTGTGCCCGCATTCTCGGCCGGATCGTGATCTCTACAAATCAAACTCTCCCTGTCAAGTGGGAGAGGAAGCGGCGCTGGTGGGTCCGATTGTCGAAGAGATTGTTGCTTCGCATGTGCCTCTACCATATTTATCAGAGTCCTGCTTCGTTCAAAGTTCTCACCGAAGTTTACGGCTGCGCTCCTGAACGGCTGATCTCTGCGCCTTACGAAGGCGGCGCCTCGCACTTCAGGAAACTACTCCGTGATATCGAAAACGCCCCGGATACGCGGTCTGATCTCGGCTTTGATTCAAGCGTGGTCTTTCTTTTCGCCGGGAACCTCCACTCTTTCAAAGGAGTGGCAGACATTGTAAGAGCGGCTGCGCTGCTCCCCGACGGTGGGTTATTCCTGTGTGTTTTTGTCGGACCCGAGGAGCCCGCAAGCAAAGAGGGCGCGACAATTGGGCATTTCATGCAGCTTGCACGATCATGCGGCGTCGAGCATCGCGTGCGTTTTCTTGGACCGGTTCCTCCGCAGAAGCTCGCTGAGATCTACTGCGCTGTCGATGCCGTGCTTCTCCCCACGCATAAAGACTGCTTCCCCAAGGTTCTGGTTGAAGCCGCGCTCGCCGGCAAGCCGCTGGTGACAACGAGCGCTTGCGGATCGGCGGGATTGATTGTCCAGGACGGCGTGAACGGCTTTGTCATCGAACCTGGCGACGTTTCCCAGTTGGCGCAGGCAATGACGAAACTCTTCGACCCCGCGCTCCGCGCCAGAATGGGCGCCAATTCGAAGGAGATCGTCGAACGGTACTGCAGAATGGACCTGGAAGTCCACGGCTATCTCCAGGCCGTTGCGCGCTGCGTGGCGCAGGCAGATCTGCCGCAGAGCGCCTAGCTGCGTGGTTCGTTCGCACGGCCTTTTCAGACGGTTCCCTCCGTTCGTGACCCATGCCCAGTTCGCGATATCGACTCTCCGTCCTTTCCAATTCAATCTCGAGAATGAATGGCGGAATCTTCGATTCCATGCGCAATCTCACCCTCGCGATTGCCGCTGAGAGTCGTTATCTTCCCCTGGTGTTCAGCGCTCAAGATGCCTACACAAAGTCTGATGAGCCGCTTTGGGGCAACATAACCACACGTACCTTTCCCGTTCACGGCCCGCGCATCTTCGGCTATGCGCCGGGGCTCGCAGCGGGAGTGGAACAAAGTAATGCGGACATCCTGCATGTCCACAGCATCTGGATGTATCCATCCGTTGTTGCCCGGCGTTGGGCGGGTAAGACGAAGCCTTACGTTGTCAGTCCGCACGGGCTACTCAAGCCTTGGGCGCTGCGACACTCCCGATGGAAAAAGCGCGTTGCTGCCCTGCTCTACGAAAACGAGCACCTGCACCACGCCGCTTGCCTCCACGCCTTGAATGCTGCCGAAGCAGAGTCATTCCGTGAGTACGGATTACGAAATCCAATTTGCGTGATTCCGAACGGCACAACATTGCGGAGTGATATGGTTCGCGGGGAGCTTCCGAACGGCCGCTCCCTTCTTTATCTCGGAAGGATTCATCCGTTGAAGGGACTGCGTAAATTGATTGAGGCCTGGAGCGCTGTCCGCAACGATGCGGCGACGGCAGGCTGGCGGCTGACAATCGCGGGGTGGGATCAAAATCATCATCGCGCGGAGCTCGAGCGGCTTGCGGAGCAGCTCGGTGTTCGATCCAGCGTCGATTTTCTCGGTCCACAGTTCAATGTTGACAAGGATCGCTGCCTTGCCGCGGCATCCGCATTCATCCTGCCCAGCGAAAGTGAAGGCCAGCCCATAAGCATTCTCGAAGCTTGGTCGTTTGGGCTTCCAGTCCTGATGACCCGCGAATGTAATCTTCCCGAGGGAGCGAAAGCCGGAGCCGCCGTCCTCATGGATCCAGACGCAAGAAGCATCGCGGTGGCTCTGTGCCAATTGTTTTCCATGACGGAGCAAGAGCGCGAGGCAATGGGCCGTAGCGGAAGATCTCTGGTTGAAGAACGCTACCAATGGCAGCGCATCGGGAAGACCATGACTGGCGTGTACGACTGGATTCTCGGGCACGGGCCAAAACCCGACTGTGTTCTTGCTTGACAGCAGCGGCGTGAAAGTTGACCCTCCGTGCGTGAGACTCAATGCGGATCCCAGAACGTGCAACCTCCAATTAGATTGGCTCCTCGCGCAAGAATCATCGTTATCAGTCAGTTCTTTGGCCCGGATCAGTCGTCGGTTGGACAGTTTCTGGATGATTTCGCGAATGGCGCCGCGGAGGCAGGTCACGATGTGCGCGTAATTTGCGGTGCGAGCGATTATGCTGCGACAGAAATTGCATCGCCGGCCCCGACGCAACGCCGGATTTCCGATGCACCCCCCGAACGCTCTACAGGCGGCGGTACGATACGTGTAATTAAAGTCAGGGCCGCGACCTTTTCTCAAAGCAAGGCAAGAAAGCTTCTCTCATACGCAACGTTTTACGCAGGAGCGTTGTGGAGAGCCCTATGGATTCCAAAGCCGGATGTTGTTTTAACGCTCACAGCTCCGCCGGGGCTCGCGTGGATCGGATGGTTGGTACAACGCGTGCGCGGGTGCCGTCACATCGCATGGGAGATGGACGTGTATCCAGATGTCGCCATTGCCCTGGACATTCCCGTTGCAGCTTGGACATCTCCAGTGCTGGATTTTCCTCGGCGTCGGGCGGACGCGATCATCGCTCTTGGCCCTTGCATGAAGGCACGCCTGCTGCAACACCGGGTTACCGAAGATCGAATCATCGTCGCGGAGAATTGGGCCGATGGGCAAGCGATTACACCTTTGCTGTTTCCCGCGCAACGGCCGTTGCGCATTCTCTACTCCGGAAACCTGGGGCTGGCGCACGAAGTCGCGACCATCCGCGCCGTAATGGAGCGCCTAACGAATTCTCCCGATTTTCTGTTTATGTTCGCGGGCGGCGGCCTCGCGCGCAGAGAGCTAATCGATTTTTGTCGGCAGCGCGGAATAGAAAATGTCTCTTTCCCTGGGTACGCTCCATTGCAGGACTTGGGAGCAAATCTGGCAGAGGGTCACGTGGGCCTCGTTACACAAAAACCATCGACCGTCGGCGCGGTTGTGCCAAGCAAGATCTATGGACTCATGGCGGCAGGGAGGCCAGTCCTCTTTATCGGCCCAGCGGCGGCCACGCCGGCCCTTCTCATCCAGCGATTCGATTGCGGCTGGCACTTTGATTGTGGCGATGAAGACGGCGTAACGTCGTTGCTCACACGTCTCCTTGAGCATCCAGAAGAGATCCAGCAAAAGGGGCGTAACGGCCGCGAGGCCTTTGTCGAGAGTTACGACAAGCCCGCCGGAGTGACGCGAGTGATGCACGCCTTGGGTTTGGAAACAAGGAAAGCGTGCTGAGATGAACTCTCTGATTGGCGTTAGCTAAATAGCGGCAGTGAACAATGCGTTTCCTGATGAGCTGGCATGAATGAACGGGTATTGGTGACGGGCGCGAACGGATTTGTGGGACGATATGTTTGCCGCAAGCTCATCGCATCAGGATTCCTTCCGATTGCGGGGCTTCGGGATCTCGAAACTCGGCCGGAGCTGCGGCAGTCGATTCCAGGATTGAACGAGGTTTCCCATCTGGGAGATCTGAGTACGAATCCGAAACTGCGAGATTCGTTCTCCGGCGCGTCCGTCGTGATGCACCTGGCGGCTCGCGTCCACGTGATGGAAGAGTCAGCTCGCGATCCTCTGGGGGAATTTAGAAAAGTAAATGTCAATGGGACCAGGTCCATTGCTCTCGCTGCGGTCGCAGCCGGGGTTCGACGGCTCATCTTTGTGAGTACGGTAAAAGTCCACGGCGAGTCAACCTCTGGCAATCCATTCTGCGAGGACACGCCTTCCAATCCTGAAGGCCCATATGCAATCTCGAAATGGGAGGGGGAGGAAGCGCTTCGCGCCGTTGAGGCGGAATCCGGACTCGAGGTGGTCATTGTCCGTCCGCCACTCGTCTATGGCCCCGGAGTTCGTGGAAATTTTCTCCGGCTCATCAAGCTTGTCGATCGCGCTGTGCCCCTGCCCTGGCCCAAAGAAGCGAACTGCCGCAGCATGATCGGTGCCGATAATCTTGCCGACCTCCTGGTGCGGTGTGTTGACCACCCTAAGGCTGCCGGTCAGAGTTTTCTGGTGAAAGACGCCGAGGATCTATCGACACGCGAGTTGATGACTCGATTGGCGCGGTTTCTGGACCGGCCCTCGAGGCTTTTTCCGTTCCCAGAGCCGTTAATCCGTTTCGCGGCAAGACTGGCTTCAAAGCAGGACGCTGCGAGCAGAGTTTTGGATTCGCTTGTGATTGACTCCGGTCGTGCGCAAGAGTTGCTCAGCTGGGTTGCGCCCATGACCCTCGACAGTGGATTGGCGGCGACTGCCCGTTGGTATCAAGAATCGGTGCAATCTGCACGAACGAAGGTCGCTTAATGCGAGTCTTCGTTCTGCTCTTTTCCATTTCAGCTCTCATCATAGCTGGCGTTCGTACGCTTCTCGGGCGCCACGGTCTGATGGATCTTCCCAACGCTCGCAGCTCCCATGCAGTCCCCGTTCCACGCGGCGGAGGAGTTGGAATCGTTGTGGCCTTCTTGTCTGGAGTTGTTTGGGCTCTCGAGAGGCGTCTCATTCCTGACCAGCTGGCTTGGGCGCTAATCGGAGGCGGCCTCGCAATCGCCATTGTCGGTTTTCTTGACGACCGCTTCAAGTTGTCTGCCTGGCCGCGTATTGTTGTTCATTCCCTCGCCGCCGCGTGGGCCATTTGGTGTCTTGATGCAATGCATCACGCGCAATTCAGTGGCAATGGGGATCTTTGGGGGTGGCTTCGCAGGTGTGTCGAATTCGCTGCATTGGTCTGGCTTACAAACCTTTTCAACTTCATGGACGGCATCGACGGTCTAGCCGGCATGGAAGCTATCAGTGTAAGCGGACTTGGCGCATTCCTTTTGCTCCGCAAAGATATGCCCACTGGTGCGCAGCTTTCTTTGATGCTGTGTGCCGCAAGTCTCGGCTTTCTGGTTTGGAACTGGCCGCCTGCCAAAATCTTCATGGGTGACGTGGGAAGCGGGTTCCTCGGTTTCACGCTGGGCACGCTTGCACTTTTCTTCTCGAAAACAGACTCCACACTCGTTTGGCCCTGGCTTATCCTGCTCGCTGCATTTCTCGTGGACGCCACTGTAACTCTGTTGCGTCGCATATTCGGGCGCGCGCGCTGGTATGAGGCTCATCGCAGTCACGCGTATCAGCATGCAGCCAGAGCCTCTGGCAGTCATGCGAAGGTGACGCTGGCGGTAGCAGCTATGAACATCGGTTGGTTGTTTCCGCTTGCATGGGCCGCAGCGTGGTATTCCAAAGCCGCTCCCATAATCGCCGTGGTCGCGGTCATACCGCTCGTTTTCCTGACCCTTCGATTTGAAGCGGGCCGGGATTTGGCTACCCCCAGACTCCCTTCTCAGGATTGAGTCGATCGTCAACTCAACCGATCCTCTTCATGAATTGTTCTTCTGAATCCTCTTTCCGAGTTGTGTGTTTCTGAAAGTGAGTCACTGACAATGAAGAAGGAAACTGGATTTCTTATTCGGAATATCGCTGTGCGCCGGGTTCTTATCTGGGCGTCGCAGGCCGTCATCTTTGCGGCCTCGGCCCTTGCAGCGTTTTTGCTTCGATTCGACTTCAGCGTGCCGGCATTCTATCTCCGCTATCTCCCTTACGCACTTGGTATATGGCTACCCGTTAAATTCGTTGTATTCTTTGCGGCGAAGCTCGATCGAGGTTTCTGGCGCTACCTCTCCGCGATCGACCTGGTCAGGATTTCGGTTGCAAATGTCATCGCCTCTATCATCGGCTTCCTGCTCATTCGCTGGCTGGCGCCTCCGGGCTTTCCTCGGTCGCTCTACGTTCTCGATTTGATGGTCTGTTTCTTCGGGACGTGCGGTCTCCGGCTTCTGGCACGAGCAACATCGCGGTTCAGCTCACAGAACAGGGCTAGCAAAGCCTCCCTGAAAAGGACTCTGATTTACGGCGCGGGTGACGCTGGCAATACGCTTCTAAGGGAAATTCGCAATAACTCGAAACTGGCTTATCGAGTGTGCGGATTCGTTGACGACGATTCCAACAAGGTGGGCCTGCGCATTGCCGGCGTGCCAGTGCTCGGAACAGGCGAGACAATCGGCGCAGTTGTTGCGCGGCATAGAATAGCTGCCGTGTTGATTGCTATTCCGTCAGCGACTGGCGTTGAGATGACGAGGATTTTGGAGCTATGCCAAACCACCGGCGTCGAATTCAAAACTGTGCCGGGTTTGGGAGAGGTGATTGAAGAGCGCGGCCTCGCCGGCCAAATCCGTGAAGTGGCAGTTGAAGATCTCTTGGGACGCACCCCGGTGCACCTGGAAGAAGGCTCGATCAGGAGCACGTTAGAAGGCAAGATCGTCCTTGTTACAGGCGCCGCAGGATCAATTGGATTCGAACTGTGCCGCCAAATCGCGCGCTTCCAACCCGCCGGAATCGTCGGATTCGAGATTGCGGAATCTGCTCTATTCGAAATCGATCGCGAAATGCATCAATCTTTCCCGCACATTTCGTTTTACCCTGAGATCGGGAGCATCCAGAGTCGCGACCGCCTCAATGAGGTCTTCCAGCTTTACAAACCGGAAGTGGTATATCATGCCGCAGCCTATAAGCATGTTCCTCTCATGGAGAGTCACGTATTTGAGGCGATCGAAAACAACATTTTCGGAAGCTACAATGTAGCCATCGCGGCCGCAGAGTACGGCGTCGAAGACTTTCTGCTGATCTCCTCAGATAAAGCAGTCCGGCCGACGAACGTAATGGGCGCGACGAAGCGAATCGCCGAGCTGATCCTGATGGCGCTTCAGAACGGCCACACAAAATACGTAGCAGTCCGTTTCGGCAATGTGCTGGGTTCTAACGGCAGCGTGATTCCGATCTTCAAAAAGCAGATCGCAGCCGGTGGTCCGGTCACGGTTACGCATCCCGACATGCGTCGCTTCTTTATGACCATTCCCGAAGCTTGCCAGCTTGTGCTCCAATCCCTGGCAATCGGCACAGGTGGCCAGGTCTGTGTTCTCGACATGGGTCAACCCGTAAAGATTGTCGATCTTGCCAGGCAGCTGATTCTTCTTTCTGGACTCCGTCCCGACGAAGATATCAAGATCGAATATACCGGCATGCGCCCAGGCGAAAAAATCTCTGAGGAACTCACTACGATGCTTGAAGATACGGTGCCCTCGAAGCATGATAAAATTCGAATCTTCGTCGGCAACGGCGTCCCGGAGAAAGACATGCGGACCTGGCTCGAAACGCTGCACGAAATCTGCGAGACCCGTGACACCGGCCGCCTGGTGATCGCACTTAAGGAGCTTGTTCCGGACTACAGTCCAAGCGTCCAACTGCTTAAGCGCATTACGGAGCATGACCAGCGCCGGCACACCGCAATTGGGACAGATTGATTTCTCTGATAATCGAATGCGCGTTAAGTCGAAGTGAGATTTACCGTTCAACCGGCTGGCTAGTCGTTAGATAGATTAGACGTTTCCTGTTTTCTCTTCTGCACCTCTTGAAGCCCTGCGTCCTGCGGGGTCGCGCCTGATCCCATTCAACCTGAGCAACGACGGCTCGCCGCAACTCATTCGGCGACTCCTCCGCCGTCCTGCGCTTTACGGCAGCTTTGTAGCTCAGCGAACTTTGGGGTCCGCACCGCCGTCGACCGCCGAATCCCTAAAGCCTTGCTTTGGCAAAGAACGTTCCGCAAGGGATTCTGGGATATACTTGCTCTGTCGCCACGATAATATCGATTCCGGCGCTGCTCAATCGGTTTGCTTTAAGATCCTCCCTAGAGATTGAAGGCACACCGAAGAACCGACGAGCACGGCGCAGCCGGCATTGCGAGTGGATCCATTGAGGCTTTTCCCGATCTGCGAAGTATTCATCGGAGCGTGCGATGTTCGATAGTCCCTGGCGTGTTCTGCACGTCGTCGCGAACCACGAAAAGCGCGTCGCGCAACATTTGACAGCCCGCTCCCTGGAGCACTACCTTCCGCTTTACTCGGTGCGTTCGAAATGGACTGACCGCGTGGTCGATCTGGAGCGCCCTCTTTTTACCGGATATGTTTTTGTCCGATTCGCATGCGAAGCGCGGATTTCGGTCGTGAGTGCCCCCGGCGTTCTGCGCCTTCTGGGAAGCGGCGTAGGCGAGACAGTCAGTGCACAGGAAATCGAGAGAATCCGCGCAGGCCTGGCCACTGGATGCATCTTGCGGCCTCATCCCACGGTTTCCATCGGAGAAGTAGTGCGCGTGAAGCGCGGCGTATTTGAGGGGGCGGAGGGAATCGTGACCGAGCTTCGCCATCAATGCAAAGTCGTCATCACCCTCGCTGCGACCAAGCAGAGCTTCTCTCTGGAAGTGGATCTCGATGACATCGAGGTTCTGCGCAAGACGGTCGCTAGGGAAGCGATTGAAGAGAAAAGCAGATCGGCGATGCTACGTTCGTAGCCGCTCAGATGCAAAGCGCATAAACAAGCGGGCATACCTCAATGAGATATGCCCGCTTGTTTTTTATCCGCCAGACGCGAAAGTGCCCTTATGCGGCCTTTTCGCCGCCCTCGGGTTCTTCTCCGTCTTTCTTTTGCTCTTCGAGCTGCTTTTCGAGTTCGGCACGTTTCTTGGCCTTGAGATCTTCGCGCTTTTGGCGCTTGACTTCAAGTTGCTTCTCGGCGCCCAGCAATTCAATGAACGCCTTGGCGGCGCCGTCTCCCTGCTGAAAACCCGTGCGAATGATTCTCAAATAGCCGCCGTTGCGGTCGCCGTAGCGTGGCGCAACGACATCAAAAAGCCTCTTGACGGCGTCGTCGGTGCAAAGAAAGGCGTGCGCCTGACGGCGCGAGTGCAAGTCGCCCTTCTTGCCCAGGGTAATCATTTTTTCGATATGCGGGCGGACTGCCTTGGCTTTCGCCACGGTGGTCTGCACGCGATCCTCAACGATAACGGACGTGACCAGGTTCCGCAAAAGCGCGCGGCGATGGCTGGTGTTGCGTCCGAGTTTGAATCCTGCATTGCGATGGCGCATGATAAAACTCTCTTTCGGGTTTCAGGTGTCAGGTGTCAGGTGTCAGTCCGCAGTCGATCTGGAAGCAACTGCTGAACCCGGTCCCCTGAAACCTGATCCCTGTCTTTAGAAATTCTCCGTTTCGGTCGGCAACTGGAGATCCACTGAATCCAGCGGCTCCTCTTCATCGTCGAAACGGCCAAAGCCCGCAGCCAGCGCCGTCTGTGGCGGAATGCTGGTCGGCCCCGGAACCGCGTTGCCCTGCTCATCGATCTTCATACCCAGTGAGAGGCCCATCTGAGCCAGAATTTCCTTGATCTCGTTCAGGCTCTTGCGGCCAAAGTTCTTGGTCTTCA
>CAYOVE010000007.1:3152-38411 GCA_964407295.1 uncultured Occallatibacter sp. | reverse complement strand
CGCCGCGCTCGATGCCGAGCTTCTTCATTTTGGAGTTGAGCGTGGTGCGCTTGAGGCCAAGCCGCTCTGCCGCGCCGCCGGGTCCGCCAATGATGCCCTTGGCTTCGCGGAGAGCGCGGAGAATATGATCGCGCTCGGCGGCGTGCAAGGTTGGATTCGTCGCGGCCAGATAGTCTTCGTCTTCCTCTTTCATGGCTTCGAGCTCGGCAAGAGGCACATGGAGCTGCGGTCCGCGCGAAAGAATGACCGCGCGCTCGAGAAAGTTCTCCAACTCGCGGATGTTGCCGGGCCACTTCCACGCAACAAGCGCCGCCATCGCCTCGGGGGGGATGGTTTCAATGTTCTTGCCCATGCGCCGCGCATGGCGCGAGACAAAGTGGCGCACAAGGATGGGAATGTCGGCGACGCGCTCGCGCAAGGGAGGGGCGGAAACGGGGAAGACTTTAAGGCGGTAATAGAGGTCGCTGCGGAATTGCTTTTCCGCGACCATCTGTGCCAGATCGCGATTGGTGGCGGCGATCAGGCGCACGTTCACCTGGATGGACCGCATTCCTCCGAGGCGTTCGATCTCGCGCTCCTGCAAGGCGCGCAGCAGCTTGGGCTGCAGGTCGAGCGGCAGCTCGCCGATTTCGTCCAGAAACAGCGTGCCCTCATGAGCCAGCTCCACGCGGCCGATTTTGCGCGCAATGGCGCCAGTGAACGCGCCTTTCTCATGGCCGAAGAGCTCGCTCTCAATTAACCCCGCTGGGATCGCGGCGCAATTCAGCTTGATGAAAGTATGCTCGTTCCGCTGGCTCAGGCGATGAATGGCGCGCGCCAGAAGCTCTTTGCCGGTTCCGGTTTCACCCTGGATGAGGACCGTCGCATCGGTGGGGGCGACGGTTTCAATCTGGCGCAGAACATTACGCAAACCAGTGCTTTCGCCCACGATGTCGTCGAATTGGTGTTCGACGTTGATCTCGTCTTCAAGGTATTGCTTTTCCTGTCTGAGCCGATCGCGCATTTCCGCAATACGCCGGAATGCGATGGCGTTATCGACCGCCATCGCCACCTGCCCGGCGATCTGGACCAGCATCTCCACTTCGCGCTGTCCGAAACTGCCTTCCTGCCGGCTCACCACGGAAAGAGCCCCAAGGGCCTTGCCCTGGTGAACCAGCGGAACCCAGATTCCGGACTGCATTCCCATTCGATTGAGGTAACTGAGAGTCTCCGGTCCATAGGTCGTTTTAGCAACGCTCTCGAGAAGTACCGGCTCGCGCGTGCGGAACGCGACCCCCGACAGGGAGCCATCGATGGGAACGCGCAATTCGCCTGAAAAGGCGTCCGATCCAGTTCCTCCAAGGAATTGCACCACCATGTCATTTGCCGTCGGGTCATGGAGAACCAAGCCGGCGTTATCGTGTGGAATCACCTGGCGAATCGAAGCTGAAATGGCTCCCAACAACTTCTCGGCATCCATATTGGCGAGGAGCGCACCGCTGAGCTGAAAGATCAAGGCTTCTTCGGCGCGCTTGCGGTCGGTCATGTCGCGGGTGACCTTGGCGAACCCCGTCAATTCGCCGTTGCTGTCGCGGATGGCAGTAATGACGAGGTTGGCCCAGAAGCGCGAACCGTCCTTGCGCACACGCCAGCCTTCTTCTTCCACGCGATCCCTGTCCGCAGCCCGGCGCAGCAACTCGGCGGGGCGGCCGCGCTCCTGATCTTCCTGGGTAAAGAATCGCGAGAAGTGCAGGCCAAGGACCTCCTCCGCCTTGTATCCCTTGATGCGTTCGGCGCCGGGGTTCCAGGTAAGAACGTGGCCGTCGCGATCGAGAAGATAAATTGCATATTCGCCGATGCTCTCGACGATGGAGCGCAGCCGCAGATCGTTGAGCCGCAAAGCCTCCTGTGCTGCGCGCTGCTCCGTAGCGTCGCGGATGAAGCTGACCACGGCCTGGCCGTTTTCAGTCTGCATGGGCTTGAGCATGATGTCGACGGGAAATTCCGTGCCATCCTTGCGCTGGCCGAAGAGATTGAGGGCCGCGCCCATCTGGCGGGTACGGGGATGAGCAAGGTAATTCTCGCGATGACGCGGATGGCCGCCGCGGAAACGTGCCGGCACAAGGATCTCGATCGGCTGCCCGATCAGCTCCTGGGCGCCATAGCCGAATAGCTCTTCGGCGCGCGGGTTCGCGGATCGCATCACACCGTCTGCGTCGGTGACGAGAATGGCGTCCGGCGAAAACTCAAACAGCCGCTCAATCGTGTTTTGGGCAAAGCCCGGCTCGACGAACTGCTTTGCAGCCGGGTCCTGCGCGGGGGAATCCGAGGGACCCATATTTTGCAACCGACCTTAGCTGAACGGTATCGCCTCGGACGCGCTTTATGCAACGGCATAGGCGGGGATGCGCATCAAGTTTGTCGCGGTCTGATTGGCGCGTCTTTCCCGGTTCAGGAGGGCCGCGCCTGCTCCGCGAGGTAGGCGAGCCAATCGTCCATTCCGGCGCCGGTTTTGGCCGAGGTTTCGAAGATGCGGATTCCGGGGCGAATCTCGTTGATGTTTTTGAGCGCCAAATCGCGGTCGAATCCGCAGGGAACAGCGAGATCAATCTTCGTAATCACGGCCGCATCGGAGGAGTTGAAGAGGCCGGGGTATTTGAGCGGCTTGTCCTCGCCTTCGGTTACGCTGAGCAGCGCGACGCGGATGCGCTCACCCAGGTCATAGCTGGACGGGCACACCAGGTTGCCGACGTTCTCGATAAAGAGATAGTCGAGTCCGGCGAGTGAGACTTCCTTCCATTCTTCGATGTGCTTCGTGACCATCTCCGCGTCGAGGTGGCATATGCCGTGGGTGTTGATCTGGCGCACGGGCGCTCCGCTCGCCGCCAGCCGGCGCGCGTCGTTATCGGTCTCGAGATCGCCTACCAGGGCCGCAGCATGCGCACCGCGTTCACGCAATGCGCGCAGTGTGAGCTCAAGAAATGCAGTTTTGCCCGTGCCGGGACTTGAGACGAGGTTCAGAACCAGCACTCTGGCGGATGTGAAACGCCGGCGCAGCGCTGCCGCCAGCTCATCGTTCTTCTTCAGGATTCCCCGCCGCAGTTCAACAATCCGGGTGGTCATAAGTGATCCGTTACTCTTCTTTCCGGACCGGATTCGGTGCGCCGACGGGCGCTTCTTCCGCATCCGGTTCCTCCAACTCGATCGATTCGATCTCCAGCTCACGCCCCTGGCGGAAGTCGGCCGCCAACTCGCCGCAACGCGGACAGCGAAAGCTTTGTACGCCTTCAATCTCGGAATCCTCGCCGCAAGCATCGCAGTGCACGATCACCGGCAGCAGGTTGATCACGAGCTTTGCGCCGGCAACGGGTGAATCTGCCGAGGCCAGCTCCCAACAGAACTGGAGCGAATCTTCGACGATCGAGGCCAGCGCGCCCACGCGCAAGCGGACTTTTTTGACACGCGCGCCGGGGTAGGCGGAGGCTGATTCAGTGACTGCCTCCACAATGCTGGCCGCGATGGAAAGCTCGTGCATCGATTCTTTCTGCAAGATACTATGCCAGCGCCGGCCTTGGCTGCGGCGCCCCGCACACGCAACGGTCGGGCCCCAAAACACAACCCCAAAATGTAAAATGGCTGGAAAGGATCTTCCCCTTGCCAGGCACCTCGATGCACGATACCGGAATTGAGTCGCGCCTTGCCCTGAGCGCTCTCGCGCCCAAGACGCTGCAGTCAGAAATCCGCGCCATGACCACCGAATGCGATCGCATAGGCGGCATCAACCTGGCGCAGGGTGTGTGCGATACGCCGGTGCCCAAAGTTGTGGAGGCCGCGGCGATTGAGGCCATCCGCGAGGGGCAGAACATCTACACGCGATGCGACGGCATCGGGCGGCTGCGCGAAGCCATTGCGGCCAAGCAACAGCGCGACTACGGACTGGCCTACGATGCCGAAAACGAGGTGATGGTCGCGTCGGGCGCGACGGCGGGCCTTCACGCAGCGGCCATGGCGCTGCTCAATCCGGGCGACGAAGTGCTGGTCTTCGAGCCGTTCTATGGCTACCATGTGCACACGCTTGACTCGCTGCGCATTGAACCGGTGCTGGTCGCTCTGGCCGAACCGGGCTGGCAGCTTGACGTTGACGCGATGCGGGCCGCAGTCACGCCGCGCACGCGCGCCATTCTGCTGAACACGCCCGCGAACCCAACAGGGAAGATCTTCACGCTGCCCGAACTTGAAGCCGTTGCGCAGTTGGCCATCGAGCACGATCTCTTTCTGATCACAGACGAGATCTACGAGTACTTTGTTTACGACGGCGCGCAGCACATTTGCCCGGCTACGCTGCCCGGAATGCGCGAGCGCACGATTGTGCTCTCAGGTTTCAGCAAGACGTTTTCGATCACCGGCTGGCGCATCGGCTATGCTACGGCCGACGCGCGATGGATGCCGACCATGGCGCACTTTCACGACCTGACTTATGTGTGCGCGCCCGCGCCGCTGCAGGTCGGCGCCGCGGCGGGCCTGGAGCAGTTGCCGCCGAGCTTTTACAAGCAACTGGCCGCCGATCATCAGCAAAAGCGAGGACGGCTTTCGAGCGCTTTAAGAGACGCCGGCATGGAGCCATCGGTGCCTCCGGGCGCCTACTACATCATGGCCAACGTGGAGCGCCTGCCGGGCAAAACGGCCGCCGAGAAGGCCCGGCACTTGCTGAGCGAGTCCGGCGTGGCCGCTGTTGCCGGATCGGCGTTCTTCCGCAAGGGGCGTGGCGAGAATCTGCTGCGCTTCTGCTTTGCCAAGCGAGATGACCAACTCGACGAGGCCTGCGAACGGTTGCGCAAGCTCTGAGGCGGTGTTGATGAAAGAGCGGAGTTCACCGCCCGCGATCGCTGACGATGAGTTGGCGGTCGAGAGGCTTGAAGAGAGCCAACAGCAGACGGCAGGCGGCCTGGAGCACCTTTGGTCGTAACTCTTTCCAGGAGAAAGACTTGCGGCAACGCGAGCCGTCCGTCATTTTCCGGTCTATTTTCATTGATTCTAAAGAGGTTGTTTGGAGTCAATTCCGTACAATTCGGTGCTTTTTTCGACGTATCTGGAAATCGATTTGTTGATTCTAAACGAGTTATATGGCGAAAATTTGGCGAAATGTCGTAATTTTTTTTATTTGATTATTTTCCGCTTTCCGCGACGGGCGATTTCCACGTCTCGGTGCAAGGTTGAATGATGTCCTCCGAGCCAAAATCTGCGACCTGAGCGGTCTGTTTTTGTGTGACTTGGAAAGTTGGCCGCTGGCGCGAGTTGGCGAGTTGGCAAGTTCGCCGCATATAAGACAAGTGTAGCGAATTCGGGGAAATAATCAGCAAACTTAGAAAAACAGGGACCAGGGGTTAGGGATTAGGGAATAAAGGACTTACGGGAGGCGGACGGATTTATTTTCGCAAAGGGGGCTTGACACGCGGTGAGGGGAACCGCTGAATGGGCTCAAGAACAGGCGCTCGAGGCCGGCCAGGTTTTCAGCTCTTGCGCAGAGCTAGCTGATCTTTGCGGGCGCTAGTTTGGGCGTGATGGCGTGGATGATCAGAAGCGCGAGCAAGTAAGCCAGGCAGGCAACGACGAAAAGCGGCACGTAACTATGGGTGATTCCGACGACGTATCCGGTCGCCAACTGAAACAGTACGCCGCCGATCGCACCGGCCATGCCCCCGATCCCGATGACACTGGCGACGGCGGCCTTGGGAAAGAGATCGGAGGGCAGGGTGAAGAGATTGGCGGACCATCCCTGATGCGCGGCCGTGGCGAGGCCCACAACACCGACCACGAGCCACAGGTGATGGAGGTAAGGCGCCATAAAGATGGGCAAAACGGACAGGGCGCAAATCAACAGCGCGGTTTTGCGGGCGAAATTCGCGCTCTTTCCACGGTTCAGAAGAGCTGAAGATATCCATCCGCCACCGATGCTGCCCACGGTTGAGATGCTGTACACGATGACCAGCGGCAGACGGTTCGCAGACAAGCTGAGGCCGAACGTGGTTTGCAGGTAGCGAGGCAACCAGAACAGATAGAACCACCAGATTGGGTCGGTGAGAAATTTGCCGATGGCGAAGACCCATGTTTCCTTGAGCGGAAGCACCTTGCTCCATGGAACCGATTCAGTCTTCTCGACAGGATCGCTGAGGATCAGATCCAGCTCGCCTTTGGAAACGGTGGGATGCTGCTCGGGCCGCCGGTAGAGGACGAGCCAGGCAATCAACCAGACCAGGCCCATAGCGCCGGTGACGACAAAAGCTCCGCGCCAACTGAACACAGCGACGAGAAATGGCACGATCAACGGAACGGCAATGTTGCCGATATTGGCGCCGGAGTTGAAGATTCCGGTAGCCAGCGCGCGCTCGCGCTTGGGAAACCATTCGGCAACAGTTTTGATGCAGGCGGGAAAATTCGCCGCCTCGCCCAGGCCGAGCAGGAACATGGCCACGCCAAAGGTGACGACAGAAAATGCGAGGCCCGGCAGCATAGCCGCGACGCTCCAGAGGCAGATGGCGATGGCAAAGGCTTTGCGGGTGCCCAGCTTGTCAGTGAGCCCGCCAGCCACCACCATGCCGATGGCGTACGCCGCCTGGAATGCAGCCAGGATGTATCCGTATTTGATGCTATTGAGGCCCGGGATCACGCCCTCGAGAAATTTTTCAAGATAGGCGATGACTCCGCGGTCGATGTAGGCAATGACGGTGGCGAGGAAAAGGAGGGAGCAGATGACCCATCGCAGATGCGTCATGCGCTCTGCCGGAGCGAGGCTCGAAGGAGCGGTGGAATCAAAATTCGATGAAGTCATTTCGCGCTGCTGCCCCACTGCCTAAGTGGTCCGACCAATTATAGCTGCCGGATTGCGGGGCTGATTTGTCCCATTTTGGCGAAAGATCAGGCTGTAGGCTTGCCGTGCGGCAGAAGTGAATCGAGCATGAGCAGGCAGGCGCCAATGACGACGGAGGAGTCGGCTACGTTGAAGTCGGGCCAGTGGTAGGTGAAGATGTGGACCTCGATGAAGTCGATGACCGAGCCGTAGAGGATGCGGTCGTGAACATTGCCGATGGCGCCGCCGAGGATGAGCGCGAGCGCGACGGTGGTGAGGGTGAATCGATTGCCAGTGCGCAGCAACACGACAAAGATGACGACTATGGCGATGAGCGTGAAGGTGACCAGCGCCCAGCGGACGGCGTTGGGCGAAGCCGAATCGGCGAAGAGCGAGAAGGCCGCGCCTTCATTGGTCCAGTGAGTGATGCGCAGGAAGCGCGGGATGATGGGGATGGCTCCGCCGAGGCGGACGTGCACGGAGACCCATGTCTTGGTCGCACGGTCAGCGATGATGACGAGCGCCGAGATGAGGAGCAGCCAGAACAAGCGGCGGGGGCGAGGCCAGTCTGTCAGCCAGCTCACTGGTTGGCCTCCGCGGTGGGCGCGTCGCCGGATTGGGGCGGGGCGATGCCCATCTCGCGCAGGGCGGACTGGCAGCGATCGCAGACGTTCTCCCAGATGCCGTAGCTCGAAACGTGAGGCATGAAGTTCCAGCAGCGCGCGCATTTGTGGCCGGAGGCGGGATTTACGCTGACCTGAAAATAATCGTCTGAATTCGACCCGGCGATCGTGACATTCGAGACATTCAGAATCTCTTTTAGTCCTGTTGAGTGGCGATTAAGCAGGTCGAGTTCATCGCCCGTGGCAACGATCGATACATCGGCTTCAAGTCCTTTTCCGATGTGCTTAGCCTGTCGGTTGAGCTCCAAGACCTGCAACACTTCGTCGCGAATCGAAAGGAGTTGTTTCCACTCCGCGAGCACAGGCGCCGGATCTTCGGAGAAGATTTCTTCCGGCTTGGGGAAATGCGCGAGGTGCACGCTGACTTCGCGGCCTTCGACGGCGGGCAGGTACTCCCAGATCTCGTCTGCGGTGAAGGTGAGGATGGGCGCAGTTAGCCGAACGAGAGCCTCGGTGATTTGCCACAGAACGGTTTGCGCGGAGCGGCGCGCCTGGCTGGTGGGCGCGAAGGTGTACATGCGGTCTTTGAGCACATCGAGATAAAAGGAGCTTAGGTCGACGATGGCAAACTCGTTCACAGCCTGGTAGACGCGATGGAACTCGAAGGCCTCGTACCAGGCGAGAATCTTCTCGGCGAGGTCGCGGGTGCGGGCCAGCATGTAGCGGTCGAGAGGCAGGAGCTCGGCCTCGGCGACGCTGTCGCGCACTGGATCGAAGCCGTGGAGATTGCCAAGCAGGAAGCGGAAGGTGTTGCGCAGTTTTTTGTAGAGCTCCGCGCAGCGCTGCATCAGGTTCTCGCTGGCGGCCATGTCTTCGCGGAAGTCGACTGACGCGACCCAGAGGCGTACGATCTCGCCGCCCATGCGGTTGGCGATGTCGACGGGGTCGACGCCGTTGCCGAGGGATTTCGACATGGCGCGGCCCTGTTCGTCGAGCGTCCAGCCGGCGGTGGCCACGTGAGAGTAGGGGGCGCGGCCGCGCAAAGCAACCGACGTCAGCAATGACGAGTGGAACCATCCGCGGTGCTGGTCGCCGCCCTCGAGATAGAGGACCTCGGGGCCGCTCTGCTCGGCTGTCCTGTTCTCGAAGACTTTGTATGCACCGCTCAGATCAGGATCGGATTCGCAGACGGCGAACCAGCTCACGCCGGAATCAAACCAGACGTCGAGAATGTCGGTCTCTTTGCGGAAGCTGGTCCCGCCGCATTGTGCGCACTTGGCGTCGGCGGGCAAAAGGGATTCGACCGGCGCGGTGTGCCACGCTTCGGCGCCCTCGCGCTCGAACAGGTCGACGATTTTGCGATTGAGGTCCGCGTCGACGATGGGCTTGCCGCAACTCTCGCACATAAAGACAGCAATGGGCACGCCCCAGATGCGCTGGCGGCTGATGCACCAGTCGGGCCGCGTGGCAATCATGTTGGTGATGCGCTCTTTGCCCCACGCAGGATCCCAAACGACTTTGTCGATCTCTTCGATGGCCAGGTTTCTGTACGTTTTTTCCTGGCCTTGGACCGACTTAATCGGCGTATCGAGAGAAATGAACCACTGCTCGGTGGCGCGAAAGATGATGGGGTGATGGCAGCGCCAGCAATGTGGATAGGAGTGCTCAAGCTGGGAGCCGCCCAGGAGCGCGCCGCGCTCTTCGAGCATAGCGACGATGACGGGATTCGCCTTCCAGACGGTGAGGCCGTCGTAGGCCGGAGGTTGTGGCGAATGCCAGGAGTCCGGATCGACGTGAATGTGGCCGCCGGCATCGACGCGGGAGGTGGGGTCGAGGCCGTAGCGCTGGCCGGTATAGAAATCGTCTGCGCCGTGGGCAGGGGCGGTATGAACCGCACCGGTGCCCGTGTCGGCGGTGACGTACGTGGCCAAGACGCCCAGGATGGAGCGATCGAGAAACGGATGCTGGAAGGTGACGCGATCGAGGACTGCGCCTTTGAAGCGGGCAAGCTCTTTGGTTGGTCCGAGCTTACAGGCGGCAGCGACCTGTTCGGCCAGCGCGGCTGCGACGATGTAGACGTGGCCTTGCTCTCCCACCCTTGTCTCAGCGCTTCCTTCGGAAGACTGAGACAAGGACGGGGCACCCTCAGGTTGCGCTTCGAGCGCCACGTATTCGAAATCAGGGTGAAAGGCCACGGCCAGCGACGCGGGCAGCGTCCAGGGTGTTGTGGTCCAGATGATGGTAGAAACCTGCTTGCCGGCGAGCGCGGGCGCGATGGAAGTGGGATCGGAGGTCAGCCGGTATCGCACGTAGACCGACGGGCTGGTGTGGTTCTCATATTCAACTTCAGCCTCGGCCAGCGCGGTGCGGTCGTGGATGCACCAGTAAACCGGCTTAAGGCCGCGGTAGACGAAGCCTTTTTCCAAAAAGCCGTAGAACCCTTCCAAAGTCCTGGCTTCGTAAGAACGCGCCATGGTCTTGTAGGGCGTTTGCCAGCGGCCAAAGCAGCCGATGCGCTCGAATTGCTGGGTCTGCAGGTCGACGTACTTCTGCGCGTAAGCGCGGCAGGCTTCGAGGACCTCCGGTACGGGCATGGAGAGCTTTTTGTGGCCCAGCTTTTCGTCAACTTTGATCTCGATGGGCAGGCCATGGCAGTCATAGCCGGGGACGTAGGGGGCGTCAAAACCGGCCATGGTTTTGGACTTGACCACGAAGTCCTTGAGGCCCTTGTTGAGGGCGTGCCCCAGGTGGATGGGTCCATTGGCGTAGGGAGGACCGTCGTGGAGCAGATAGACAGGCCGGCCGCGGCCCGCCTTCCGCATCTCTCCATAAAGATCGAGTTTGGCCCAATGGGCCAGCCGAAGGGGCTCATTCTGCGGCAGATTGGCTTTCATCGAGAAGGCGGTTTGGGGCAGGGTAAGGGTCGCCTTCAACTCCGGCGCAGGGGACATCTGGGCTCCGTTCAGGGACGCAAAGTTATTCAAGATCCAGTGTAAACAAATCAGGCTCAACTTTCGCGGTAACAAACCGGACCCACTGACCGTCTATTGCGTATGGGAGTGGTGGACGAAGTGGTATACGTGAAAGCGGAGCACTTGACTTCCAGTCCCCTAGGGTACCGGGATGAAGACCCGCGCGGTCACGCATATAATGGATTGATTGGCCTGGCGCCGGGTGCGCTTGCTCCCGGGTGGGCGTGAACAGCAACCGGTACGGCACAGGCAAAAAGGCGAACGATCGACTCATGACACCGGAAGAAAAGGACGACCAGGGAGCTGCGGTTCCAGGGACCGGCCACGAGCTGGATTCATTCCTGGGAAATGCGTTCAAAGAGGAGCCCATCTGGGCTAGCCTCTGGGAGCGGGTCCAGGACGTGTTTTTCCCAGTCAAGCTGCCGCCCCTGGAGCTGACATCGACACCGATTCCCGTGCCAGACCGGATGGCCGTGAAGGCAAATCCCTGGGCCATCGGGATCTCATCCACGTTGAATATCGCCATCCTGCTGCTGGCCATCTGGCTGGGCATCCGCGTCGTGCATAACATCGTGAGCCCGCCTGTGCAGGCGACGAACATCGATGTAGGCGCCTACAACGCGCCGAAGTCCCAAACTAAGGCGGGCGGTGGTGGTGGCGGCGGTGACAGAAGCATTATTGAAGCAAACAAGGGCAAGCTGCCGGAGAAGGCGAAGGACACGATAACGCCTCCGCAACCCGAGACGATTGAAAAGCCCAAGCTGCCCGATCCGCCGACCATCAATGTGCAAAAGGACATCCGACTGCCTGACAACATGAACATGCCGATGATCGGCATGCATTCGTCGGCCAATGTGACCATTGCGTCGGCCGGCTCTGGAAACGGCGCGGGCATGGGTACGGGCCACGGCGGCGGCATGGGACCGGGCGGCGGGAACGGATATGGGCCCGGCGATGGCGGCAATACTGGTGGTGGACTCTACCAAGTCGGCGGCAGGATTTCAGCGCCGGAAGTAGTTCACAGCGTCGAGGCCGAGTTTTCCGATGAAGCGCGCCGCGCCAAGTATCAGGGCGTGTGCCTGATTTCGCTGATCGTCGACGCGCAAGGCAATCCGCAGGACGTTCGTGTTGCACGGGCTCTGGGCATGGGACTGGACGAGAAGGCCATCGAAGCCATACGGCAGTACAAGTTCAAGCCGGCGATGAAGGACGGCAGAACGGCGGTACCGGTTCCGATCACGATTGAGGTCGACTTCCGGCTGTACTGAGACGTAAGAACCTTTAACGGGTCTAGAGAGCGGAGCGCAGGTTGCTCCGCTTTTCTTATGGAATCAACCAATCGCCGTCGTCTTCAAGGAGCTCTTTCATTGCGGCGCAATCGGCAGGCGCGTGCGAAGAGGGCGTTCCATCGGGACCTTTAACGTCCGGGCCGTCTAGCGCGCGCATGACGGTGACGAACTGTTCGTTAGTCTTCATGACTTCGTCATGGCATTTTTTGGCCACGGCCATCAGTTGCTCCCATGAGCCTTCGAGGACCGTCCCCTTTTTCTTCGTCTGATGGCAGAGGCCGCTGGCGTCGATGATTCTTTCCAGGTCCGCCGCGGCTTCGCTCACATGAGGGCTCTTGCCCTTCGGCAACACGCTCAACTCGAGAAGCATGGACGCATCCCTTCCTAGTCTTCCTCTTTATCTGATACAACGCGCCGAAAGCCAGGGCCGTGATTTGGCATACACGCGCGTGTGACAACCCGCACCGTGAAGAACGCCTGTTGAGAGGAACCCTATTATCGAGTGTTCTTACGCGCGCCGGATGCGACTCGGGCCGGGAGGACAAAGGGAAAGGTGCGATATGGCAGGATCAGCGGTTATCGAAGCTGCACACGAACTTGGACACGGAACCGAGGTGACGCACAGAGCCGCATTTGACCTGGCGGAACTGACCAGGATGTACGATTTTTCCGGGCGAACGGTGGCGATTACCGGTGGTGCGGGCGTTCTGGGCGGCGAGATCGCCGGCGCGCTCGCTGGCTGCGGCGCGCAAGTAGCCATACTCGATGTAAATCCCGCGGCAGGGAAGGCTGCGGTGGAGCAGATGGGCGAACACGGAGAGCAGGTTTCGGTGTTTCAGTGCGACGTGCTCAACCGTGACAGCGTGGCACAGGCCGCGCAGGATGTTGTGAAGCACCTGGGCAAGCTGGATTGCCTGGTGAATGGCGCAGGAGGCAACAAGCCGCAAGCTACAACTAGCAACGATCTCAAGTTTTTCGATCTGCCGGCCGATGCACTGCGCTGGGTCTTCGAGCTGAACATACTGGGGACGATTTTGCCGAGCCAGGCTTTTGGGAAGATCATGGCAGCGCAGGGCTATGGAACGATTCTGAACATTTCGTCGATGAATTCCTTCCGGCCGCTGACGCGCATTCCGGCTTACTCGGCGGCCAAGGCGGCGGTGAGCAACTTTACGCAGTGGCTGGCGGTGCACATGGCGCAGGAATACTCGCCAAAGATCCGCGTAAACGCGATTGCGCCGGGATTCTTCCTTACCAATCAAAATCGATTTCTTTTGACCGATAAAGAGACGGGCGAACTGACGGCGCGGGGCAAGTCAATCATCGGGCACACGCCCATGGCGCGTTTTGGCGAGCCGGAGGACTTATTTGGCGCGGTGCTCTGGTTGCTGTCTCCGGCTTCGGAGTTCGTCACCGGCGTGGTGGTTCCTATTGACGGCGGGTTCTCGGCGTACAGCGGCGTGTGAACCGCAGCTGCAAATTTACAGCCGCAAAAAATGCGCACTCACTGAGTAAGCGATCGCATCCAGTAAGTGCGACAGAGCCTGCGACCGCCAGCGCAAGATTTATCAGCGATTCCAAGCAGGCAAACCTCCATCCGATCGAGTTACAGGAAATCTATACGAAGGTATAGTTGTTTCTTGCTCATTCACCTGTCTAAAATCCACTCAAGCAGAAGTTGAATTGGCAACAATCACCGTTGCCGATTGAGTTCCCCAAGAGACTCACCTCGAAGTCAGAGGGTCTGAGCAGATCGAAATTTGTGCTCTGATTCTTCGGCGGTGGTGTGTTCAGCAAGAAACGTTCGTCGCAGTCATCCGGTTGCTGGAACAAGAAACCAAAAATTAGCCTGGAGGGCCTCATGCTGAAACGTATCGTGCGGCAAAGGAGATCCCTGTCTTTTGCACAGAAGCTTTCGCGTTTGACGTCGCGGCTTCGCGAAGCGGAGTGGCGGCGCTATGGCGCCACTTTACTTGTGGGCAAGTTAGCAGGCGTCGGCATAACCTTGCTGGTCATGGCAGCCGTCACTGGCCTGTTCTTCACAAAGGTCTATGCTGCCGATACTCCGGTAACCGTAACCGACGTCGCCAACCCGGTTAATACCGCGTGGACACTGGTCGCCGCCTTCCTGGTCTTCGGCATGCAGGTTGGCTTTACCATGCTGGAGGCCGGATTCTGCCGTTCGCGCGAGACCGTCAACGTGCTGATGGAATGTATTGTCGATACTTGCCTCTGCGGCATCCTGTTCTATGCGATCGGCTTCGCATTCATGTTCAGCCACGGGAACGGCTTTATCGGCTATCACTGGTTCTTCCTGCAGGGAGCGCCCGATACCTATGAAACCACCGGCGTTGCGTTCCTGGCGGTGTGGATCTTCCAATTCGCATTTGCCGATACCTGCTCGACCATTACGTCGGGGGCGATGATCGGCCGCACGGGTTTCTTCGGCGATCTGCTTTATTCCGTTGGAGTATCGGGGTTCATCTATCCGATCATCGGCCACTGGGCCTGGGGGCCGGATGGATTCCTGGCGACCATGGGTTCTCCCGGGTATTTTCTGCCGAACCTGGGCCAGAGCTTCCACGACTTCGCCGGTTCCACGGTTGTGCACACGATTGGCGGTTTCATCGCGCTCGCCGGCTCGATCATTCTTGGCCCGCGGCTTGGCCGGAAGTTCAAACGCGACGGCGGCGGCCCCATGCTTCCGCACGACCTGACGATTGCCGCGTCCGGCGGGTTGATTCTCTGGTTCGGCTGGTACGGCTTCAATCCGGGCTCAACGCTTTCGGCGATGGACTTTGTTGGAATCGGCCGCGTTTCAACAAACACCACACTCGCTGCTTGCGCAGCCGGCCTGACCGCGATGTTCTACGCTTACACGCTCACAAAGAAATGGGACATCGGATTCACGGTGAACGGATTTCTTGCTGGATTGGTTGCGATTACTTGCCCTTGTTACTGGGTAAGTCCAACTGGAGCTATCATCCTCGGCGGAGTTGCCGGAGTGATTGTATGCCTGGGCGTCGAGTTACTCGAATGGCTGCGTATCGATGACCCAATTGGCGCCGTTCCGGTCCACGGCTTCTGCGGGATTTGGGGCACCTGGTCGCTGGGCCTGTTTGCCTGCGGCAAATACGGGGCTAGCGGTCCGGCGGGCCCTGACAATTCCGCCGCCTTGAACGGCCTTTTCTATCATGGCGGGTTTACGCTCCTAAAAGCCCAAATCATCGGCAACGGCATCATCACACTGTCCACGTTCGGCGTTGCGCTCTTGCTGATGTACCTGGTGAACCTTACCGGAACGCTCCGGGTCTCCGAAGAAGGCGAGCTGTACGGGCTCGATCTCCACGAGCACGGAATCCCAGCCTATCCCGAGTATGTGATCTCGTCGTTGGCAGCGCCCGCTGGAACGCCACATGACCTTACCGTGGGGGTAACGTCGGTCGCGCATCAACCCGTCAAAGTCACCGGCGATTGAGTAAAGCCACAGACAGACCGCAACGACAGGAGGAGTAGATGACCAAGCTTGAAGCAATTATCCGGCCGGGCAAATTTGAGTCGGTCAAGACGGCTCTGATTCAAATCGGCATCGAGGGCATGACGGTATCCGAAGTGCGCGGCCACGGCCGGCAAAAAGGCCATACCGAAGTGTTCAAAGGGCGCGAATACGAGGTCGACCTGCTGCCAAAGATCAAACTGGAACTGGTTCTCCAGGACAACGTGGTTGAGAAAGCGATTGAAACGATCTTGACCACAGCCTACACGGGCTCGATTGGCGACGGGAAGATCTTCCTGTACAACTTGAGCGATGCAGTTCGTATCCGTAGCCGCGAGCGGGGAGCAACAGCAATTTAGCCACCTGCCAGCAAACATGCCGGAGACCTGGATGCCAAACCTCTCTGCCGATTCAATGTTCGAGGTCTACAAACAACACTGGGAAGCACCGCGTGGATTGCTGGGGCTGACGGAACAATTCTGTAACGTCAGCCACTTTCTTTGCCGGCTGCGGACACAACTGAGGTACGGGGAACTGACTCGTGCTCCGCTGAAACTACTTCGCCTGCAACTCTCAGGAGATACGCTGGAATGCGATTGGCTGGCGCGCGAGGCGGACCCCTGGGACACAGATCTGCCGAAAAGAGTTATGCGAAGGCACACTTCATTGCAAACCCTTCACGATGCAATCAGCATACGCTCGCTCATCTTTCGCACTTTCCCGGGAACCGACGCGGCATCGCTTCGCATTTACCGGGAGACGGAGGACAGTGAACCCGAATTGATTGTCGCGGGCCACGTGCATCGCAACGACCACTCATCCCGCTGGGTTCACTCGCTTGCCATGCGCGCCAAAAATCTGGGCTTTCGCTTTCATCTGCAGGACGAAAATCTTTGCGGCTTGCCGGGCGATAAAAGCCCGGTAACGGCAATGCGGTTTGAAATGCATTGATTGGCCGGATGGCCGACTCGATGCGCAAATGCGATCTTCCTGAGAGCGGTAGCCGGCTCAAGGTAAGTCTGGTTCAGCGTTGCGCTTCGCTCGCGATGGGCGACGTTTTGAACTGCTGATACAGCTTGACCAGTTCAGCCAATGAGCCGGCCCGCATTTTTTCCATCACCTGGCGGCGATGAAGTTTGACCGTGATTTCACTGAGATGGAGCTGCGCGGCGATTTGCTTGTTGAGCAGGCCCGCGGTCACCAGGTCCATCACCTCTCGCTCCCGCGGGCTCAGAGAGTCGACGCAGGTCCGAATTTTGCGCAGACCCTCTTCTTCCGCACGCCGGATTCGATTAAGGGCGAAGGCTTCATTCACTGCCTGGAGCAATTCTTCTTTCTGGAATGGCTTGGTGAGGAATTCAACCGCGCCACCTTTCATGACCTTGCGGACCATGGGAATATCGCCATGCGCGGTCATAAAGATGATGGGCAGATCGATGCTGGTGGCGCGCATCTGCTCCTGGAACTGAACGCCGCTCATTCCCGGAAGGCGAACGTCCAGCAAGAGGCAGCCGGCACTTTCAGGAACCCAGCGATCTCTAAAGGTTTCCGCCGAAGGGCTTGACTGAGTTGGAATCCCGACCGATTCAAGCAGGTTGGAAAGCCCCTCGCAGATGGACGGGTCGTCATCGACAATGAAGACCGTCTGCGTGGATCCCGATTCCGCGTTGGCCGATTCCTTCATGCCTGCGTCCGAACCGTAAAATGAAAAACTGCTCCGCCATCAGGCCGATTCTCAGCCCAGAGACGCCCGTCGTGCATCTCGACAATGCTACGGCAGATCGCCAATCCCATGCCAGCTCCATTGGGTTTGGTGGTGAAGAACGGCTCAAAGATGCTTGTCATGGTATCTTCGGCGATGCCCGGACCACGATCCTCAATCGATATCCATGCCTCGTCCATGTTCTTGGGACGCGAGCGGATGGTCAATTCCCGCGATCCTGAAATCCCGTCCATCGCATCCATTCCATTCATCGCCAGATTCAGGAGCACCTGCTGAATTTGAATGGGGTCGACATTGAGCTTTGGCAAGGGCTCGGCCAGCACGAGTCGGATGGTCAGGTCGCGCCTGATTGCTTCGTCGCGCAGAAGGCGCACAGCGCCGCGAATGAGCGCATTGATGTCGGTCGATTCCCGCGTATGGGCTTCTTTGCGGAACAGCGCCCGGACACGGCTGACGACGGCGCTGGCCCGCGTGCTTTCCTGCACGATCTTTTCCGCGGTCGCTGAAGCTTTGGCAGTGTTTGGGGCGTCTTCGCGCAGCCACTCGCGGCAGGCATAGGCATGCGTAACAACTGCGGTAAGCGGCTGGTTCAGCTCGTGTGCAATCGAGGCCGCCATTTCCGCCATGCTCAGCAGATGCGAAACGCGCGATTGCTCTTCCTGGGCCTCGGCCAGGCTCCGCTGAGCCTGCCGCTGCTCCTCGATATCAATATGAATTCCATACCATCGAGCGACGGATCCGTCGCCGGCAAGTTGGGGGATGGCTCGAATCAAGAACCAACGATAGCTTCCGCCGCCGTTGCGAACTCGCGCCGCTGCTTCAAAACTGCTTTTTGATTCCGATGCGGCGCGCCACGCTGCGCGAACAATTGGCTCATCGAGGGCGTGGAAGATACCGAAGAATGACTCACCTTGCAGAAGGTCTGTAGACCGGCCCAGGTAGGAGAGCAGGTGTCCATTGCAGTACTCCACGCTTCCCCCGGCGTCCGCGCGCCAGATTTGCTGGGGGATCGCTTCCGTGAGCTGGCGTAGTTGCCGCTCGCTCTCTTGCGTCTCTCGATTCGATTGCTCCAGTTCGGCCGTTCGTTCCTTCACACGCACTTCAAGCTCGTCGCGGGCGGTTCGGACTGCGAATTCGGAGCGTTTTCTGGCCGAACTCACGACCGTAATGGCGATGGCGCAAAGGATGAATGCCGTAAAGAAGCTCTGCGATTCCTTGCCAATCGACATGGAGTAGAACGGAGGGATGAAAAAATACCCTACCATCAGGGACGAAAGAATGACCGCGACAAATCCCGCGACCATGCCCCCAAACCATGCGCTGCCCATGATCGCGCCGAAGAAAAGAAACACAAAGGGATAGGCAATTACGTGCTGGAGAGGAAAGGTCCACAGGAGGGCAACAAGGACAAACACGACCGCGATGGCCATCGGCCGCAAGGCCCGCTCAGTGAGCCATTGAGGAATCCTTTGAGCGGTCGAAGCCGTCATGAACTCATCATAAAGCCGAGGTTAGTTGCTCGCAGGCGCGGAGGGAGACCGGAATTTCCGCTATGGCCCGCTTGCGGAGCTTGGCGAGCGCATACAGGTTTCTGCACTCGTTTCGCGCAGACCCGCAGATCGGCTCAGTGCCCGACCACATCCACAATCTCATGATCGGGCGTCTGCCAAGCGTCCGCTCCCTGGTGCGTGAGCTTGCCAGTGGCTTCATCCCAGTGCAGCCGGGTTACTGAGCCAGCGCCCTTCTCGTACGCGTAGGTTCGGCCGTCATCAGAAAACAGAGTGAAGTCGGCATCGGCTCCCGGATAGACGCGGACCTTCTCAATGGATTGCACCTCGTGGGTGCTTTCCACGGCGCTGCCGAGAGGGATTATCGAGCCGGCCCGCACAAACAGCGGAATGGTGTCGATGGGCGCAGCCGCCAGAATCGTCTGTCCGCCGGTCAGCCGCTCGCCGGTCCAGAAGTTATACCAGTCGGTTCCCGCCGGAAGATAAACCTGCCGGCTGGTGGCTCCCTGATCCGTTACCGGCGCAACCAGGAATGCAGGACCGAACATATATTCATCCGTAATATCCGCCACTTTGGGGTCGGCGGGAAAATCCAGCGGCAGCGCGCGCATGATCGGAGCTCCAGTTTGCCACGTGCGGTAGGCGAGCGAGTAGATATAGGGCATGAGCTCGTAGCGCAGACGGAGGTATTTCTCCAGAATCGGCTCAGCCTCGCTGCCGTAGGACCAGACTTCGTTGGCCGGCCGGCTGCCATGAGTGCGGAAGATGGGCAGGAATGTTGCGTACTGGAACCAGCGCGTGTAGAGCTCCGGGTAATCGTCGTAGCCACCCACCGTGGCGCGGGCATCCGACGGATCGAGCAGCGGCTTGTGCGCCGGATGGTGCACCGCAGGCAGATACTGCCAGCCGCCCGTGTCATTGGACCAGTAGGGAATACCCGACGCCGTCACGTCGAGTCCCGTGGGAATCTGCCTTTTGAGCGTGTCCCATGTGGGGTAAATATCGGACGACCAGACGATGGTTCCGTTGCGCTGGATGCCGGTGTACGCATCGCGGGAGAGGATAAGCGCGCGCCGTTCCGGATCGTCCCGGCGAAATCCATCAAAGAGCGCGCCGGTGTGAAAGAGAGGGTAGACATTGAAATACTGTGTTCCGGGACCGATGTGGAGATAGGCGCCATCTGAAGGCAGGTCGGGTTCGGTTTCATCGGCCCATAGAGAGTCGAATCCTTTGCTCAGAATGTTGTCGTGGATGGTCTTCCAGTACCACCGAGCCGCATCGGGGTTGGTGGTGTCGATATCGGAGCCGGCGCGGTCATACGGGAGCCCGTCCAACGGTTTGCCGTCGGCATATTTTATGAACCAGCCCTTTTGAAGCAGCTCGGCGTAAAAACGATCGTCGGGCACGAAGCGCGGCCATACGCTGATCATGGTCTCAAAGCCCATGTCGTGGAGTTGCTTGTTCATCGCCGCCGGATCGGGCCAATACTTCGGGTTGAAATCCATTTGGCCCATTTTTGTGTAGTAGAACCAGTCGACCACCAGCACGTCCGCGGGAAGGTGGCGATCGCGATATCCTTTGGCAACTGCCAGCACCTCGTCCTGGCTCGCGTAGCGCTGCTTGCATTGGATATAGCCGTAGGCCGCTTTAGGCAACAACGGCGCGGGCCCCGTGAGCAGGCGGTAGCCGGCGTAGATTTCGTCTGCAGTATTGCCGGCGATCACGAAGAACGAAACGCGGTCACCCACTTCGGAGGTCCAACGCGTCTGTTCGTTGAAGCCCGGCTCGATGGTCGTCTTCGAAGGGTTATCCCAAAGAAGGCCGTAACCCTTGTTGGTCACCAGGAAGGGAACGCAGAAGCTGGGCCCAGCCGTGGCAAGATAATCGGCCCAGCAGCGCACGGCATGGCCTCGATGATCGAGAAAGCCCTCATGGTTCTGCCCCAGACCGTAGTAGTGTTCGTCGTCGGGTGAAGCAAAAGTTGCGCCGACCGTAAAGAACTCCGCGTCGCCGGGACGGCGGTCGCGCGCCAATGCGGCAGTGCCTTCTTTTTGGTTGGGCACATCCTGCGACCACCCGGCGAGTTCGAGCAGCTTTTTGCCATCAGGAGTGCGGAAGGTGATATGCGCCCCTGGGGTGGAACCATTGAAGTACTTGGAAATATCCACTTGTGTTTGGATGGGCGGCGCGGTGCTGGGTTGAGGCCGGTCTACGCTCACAACCATGCCGGAAGACGCGTAGACATCTGCCTGCGGAGTCTGGGCCGAGGTCCAACCGGCCGCTGCCGGCGAGGCTGCAACTCCGAAGCCCGGTTGAGCTTCCGCCGGCTCCCGTTTCAGACTCAGCGTTACACGAACGATGTTTGGCGCATATGGCTCGAGAACAATCGTCTCGCCTTTTCGGTCGAGTTCGAGACGTTGACTGGCATCCTGCGCCCGGCAGACCGCCGTAGAAAAAATAGCTCCAACAATCACGGCAACCGCAATTGAGTGCTTGTGCATCGGACACCCCCGCTTATGCAGCGCAACATCGTACGTTGGCCCAGCATCGTCGAGTCTAAACGATGAACCGGGACTTCCGATCGGAGGCCTCTTCGGGCACATCGGCTCGGTTTACCCACTTGATCTCTCTCCGGTGACCTGTGAGATGACGACAATGGATTGTCCTATCGGCACACCACGTCGCGTCGTCGTGCTCATTAACCTATTGGAGGCGCTATGATGATTGACGCCGAACACCATGTCAGCTTTTACCACTCTTCTTGACGGCCTGTCGTTCACGGAGTGCCCTCGCTGGCGCGAAGGCCGCCTTTACTTTACTGACCGCTACACGCGCAGAGTGCTCGCCGTCTCGATTGACGGCGAAGTAGAAACCTATGCCCGCACCCCGGGCTTTCCCGCCGGGCTTGGATTTCTGCCCGACGGCCGGCTGCTCATCACGTCCATGCGCGACCACAAGATCCTGCGCCGCGAGCATGACGGCGCCATCGTGGAACACGCTGACTTGACTGCGCTCGCACCAGGCGAACTCAACGACATGCTCGTCGATCACGAGGGCCGCGCCTGGGTGGGCAACTTCGGCTTTGACCTCTTCGCCGGCGCGCCTGTAAGCCCCACTGTGCTCATCTCCGTTACGCCCGATGGCAAGGCCGCCATCGCCGCCGATGGGCTGGTGTTCCCTAATGGCTCTGTGCTCACTCCCGATGGCCGCACTTTGATCGTCGCAGAGACGTTCGCGAACCGGCTCAGCGCTTTCACCTTGTCCGACGGCTTATTGACCGATCACCGCGTCTGGGCGCCTTTCGGCGATCCCCCGGCATCGGCGGACGTTGGCCGGATCATCAGCGATGTCGACGTTGTGCCCGACGGCATCTGCCTCGATTCCGAGGGAGCTGTCTGGGTCGCAGACGTCGTCAAGCAGCGCCTGATTCGCGTCGCCGAGGGCGGCCGAATTCTCGAGGAACTCAAGACCAACGGCCTGTGCGCATTCGCCTGCATGCTGGGCGGCGACGATGGCCGGACGCTCTTCGCCTGCGCGGCTCCCACGTTTGACGAAACCGAAGCCGCGGCCCACCATCGCTCCGCGATCCTTATGACAAGGGTGGCTGTTCCGCATGCCGGGCTGCCCTGAGCCGCGGATTGGATCGTGGCGAACCAATGTCGCGCCCTCGGATTCGACCAATTGCAGAGCGAGCTCTTATAGGCTGGCGGAGAATTTCTAGTGCCAGCCAGCATTGCGCAGAACACGGCGGACTTTTTTCGGAGAGATTGAAAGGCGCTCGGCCACGCGCGCGATCTTTTTATCTTCGCGTATCCAAACTTTTGGAATCACGATCTCGGCAAACTCTTCGGCAATCTGCTGGAACGTCTTGTCGCCGAGCATGCCTTCAGACCAAGCGCGCAAAGTATCGTTGATGCCGGCAGCCTGGACGATTCGAGTTTTCAGGTCCGCGAGCGCCTCGACCAGCAAGTCGTTCTCGCCCGGCCCGATGTTTGCGGCCGCGTCGGCAGCGCAGGTGCGCGCCAATTCCCAGTCCTGATAAAAATCGTTAGCGGCAGTTGCTCCGCGAGCCAGCAGAGCGGCGGCGAGCAGGCGGCGGTTCTGTGTGCTCCGGGCCAGAGCAAGCGCCTCCTCACTGTTTTCGCGCGCGCGGCTGGCGTGCACGGCAATGTCGTCGTGGTCGCCTGTCTGTTCTTCGACATGCGCATTTTCGCAAGCTGCCCCCAGCACGCGCGCGCGGGCCATCAGAATCTGATCGGTTCGGCCGGACCCAATCCGGAATGCGCCGTCGGCTTCCTGCGATGCGAGGTCGATCTCACCCTGGTCAAGATGAAGGTAGCCGAGGTTCAACACGACGTTACCAAGGCCGTCATCATCTCCATGGAACTCGTAAATCTCCCTGGCGGTGCGCAGGTTTTTCAAAGCCTCCTGACAAAGGCGCTGATGGCGAGCCCGAAGCGACTCAAGATCTCCGCGCCTGTTGCTTGACACCGCCAATCCGAATTTAGCTCTCTTGTCGATCCGCTTTCTGATTTGCAAGGCCATGATGCGCCGCAGGTAAGCGGCGTTCACCAGGCAGCGAGCAAGGTTGGCGTGTCGCGGGTCGCGCTTCTCGTACAAGCGCACCGCCCTGGCGAAACGCTTGAGCGCGGATGCATAGTCGCCGGATCGGCGGATGAAACGGCCACGGGCCGACTCGATGTTGCCCAGCGCAACGTAATGGTCGGTGGCCTTCAACTCGGCCTCGGATGAAGAAAGAAGTTGCAGCGCCTCTTTACCGAGGCCTTTTTGAAACAGCAGCCAACTCTCCTGAATTCGAATGATTGCCCGGAAGGTGAAGTCGCCCGAAGCAGTGGCAAGATCGCGGGCCAGCGCGATGTGCGTGAGAGCGCTTTCGTACTCGCCCTTTTTCCTGTGCGCCCGGCCTTTCCAGAAATGGGCGAGAGCCAGTCTGTTTGAGTCGCCCAGATCGTGGCGGGTCTGAATCACAAGTTCCAGGATGCGGATCGCTTCGTCGCTTTGGCGCATTGCGAGAGCGCAGAATCCATCCGCAAGCCGCAACTGCAGATACTGGTCGACCGCCATCTGCCTGCGGAATGCGCTGCTGAACCGGTCAAGAAACGAAGTGAGAAACCTCGCGTCGCGAAAGCCGGCATCGATCCACTGTGCCACCAGAACGGAGAGGCTTCCGGGATTCGCAGTGGATGCATCGATTGTTTCGAGATCGCCTGCAATCCGCTCCATGAGGGTGATGCCCTCTTCGATGCGCCGGAATCGCAGAGCCGCCGTCAGTTGATCGATCGTGTTTTGCCGCAGGGCCAAAGGAGTGTGCCTCAAAATTGGAGGGTCAATCCGGTCGATGGTTCGGATTGACCCGGGAACCCAGATGTCAAGAATAGCCGATGATCCGAGCCAAGGTGATGGTGATGAGCGCTTTATGCCGCGGACTGACGCCATTCGTCTGCTCGTCCGATTCGGACCAGCCGCCCTTGTGCAGCCGATGAAGATGCGTTTGAATTCGATTCATCACTTCATGGGCCCGACGGGCCCGAGGGAGATGGCAATGGAAAATTCCGCATTTATAGACGGTTGGAACTCGCCCCGCTGGAACGGTGTTACCCGGACCTATGGCCCGGAGGAAGTCGACAGGCTGCGCGGAACGGTGCACGTGGAGTATACGCTGGCCCGCGCCGGCGCTGAGAAGCTTTGGCGCCTGCTCCGTAGAGAGAATTACGTTGCCGCCCTGGGCGCCCTCACAGGAAATCAGGCAGTCGAGATGGCGGCTGCGGGACTGAAGGCAATCTACCTGAGCGGCTGGCAGGTTGCCGCCGACGCCAATCTCGGCGGGCAGATGTATCCCGACCAGAGTCTTTATCCGGCCAACAGTGTTCCCGCCGTGGTCCGCGCCATCAATAACGCGCTGCTGCGGGCCGACCAGATTGCGCATGCCGAGGAACGCGCATCGATTGACTGGATGTTGCCGATCGTCGCCGATGCGGAAGCAGGCTTTGGCGGCAACCTGAACGCCTTCGAGCTGATGAAGGCGCTGATCGAGGCCGGCGCTGCCGCCGTTCACTTCGAGGATCAATTGTCTTCCGCGAAGAAATGCGGACACCTCGGCGGAAAAGTGCTTGTGCCCACGCGCGAAGCGATTCTGAAGCTGATTGCAGCGCGCCTGGCCGCTGATGTTCTCGACGTGCCCACTCTTTTAATCGCGCGCACCGATGCCGACGCAGCGCAATTGATCACCAGCGACTGCGACCCGAGCGACCAGCCATTCCTTGCCGGCTCGAGAACCGTGGAGGGCTTCTTCGCCTTTCGCGGCGGCATCGACGCTGCGATTGCGCGCGGCCTTGCGTATGCGCCCTATGCGGACATGATCTGGTGCGAAACTTCGGAACCGAACCTGAAGGACGCGAAGCGCTTTGCCGACGCAATTCTTGGCGAATTCCCTGGCAAGTTGCTGGCCTACAATTGCTCGCCCTCATTCAATTGGAATGCCAAACTCGCTCCTTCGCAGATCGCTGCATTCCAGCAGCAGCTCGGAGAGCTCGGCTACCGGTTCCAATTCGTGACGCTGGCTGGATTCCATGCGCTGAACCACTCCATGTTCGAGCTGGCTCATGCCTATAGCCGGAAGGGAATGCCGGCCTACGCGGAGTTGCAGAAGCGGGAATTTGAGATGGCGGAGAAGCATGGCTACTCCGCAGTCAGGCATCAGAGCTTTGTGGGGACGGGCTACTTTGACCGGGTGGCCACGACCATTGCCTCCGGCAATCTCTCCACGTGCGCGACGCCTGGCTCAGCGGAAGAGGCGCAGTTCGAAGACTCTCACGACGATGAAGTGCCGGATACACAGCCTGCCAGCGCCTGACCGGCGCATCGCGTTCAAAAAGGAGCCATGAGGATGGGTTATGTCGTCGAGATGCTGAATCCGATCCACGCGCATTACGAGGAACAGCGCGATGTGCTGACCGCGGAAGCTTGCAGGTTCTTGCGGATCCTTCACCAGAAATTCGAAGCCAAGCGCGTTTCGCTGCTGGAAACGCGGCGCCAGCGCCAGGAACTCTTCGATCGCGGGCAATTCCCCGGCTTCCTTGCCGATACCGAGTCGATTCGGCGATCTTCCTGGAAGGCCGCGCCCATTCCCGCGGAATTGCTTGACCGACGGGTGGAGATCACCGGGCCGACCGAGCGGAAGATGGTGATTAATGCGCTCAATTCCGGCGCCAAAGTGTTTATGGCCGACTTTGAAGACGCCAATTCTCCCACCTGGAGCAATTGCATTGAGGGGCAAAGAAATCTTCGCGACGCGAATGCCCGTACCATCGAGTTCCGGTCGCCCGACGGCCGCACTTACAAGCTGAACCCCAACCCGGCGGTTCTTTTTGTGCGGCCGCGCGGCTGGCACATGCTTGAAAAGCACTTCCAGATCGATGGCTCGCCGATGTCCGCATCGCTCTTCGACTTTGGCCTGTACTTCTTCCACAACCACCGCATTCTTCTCGATCGGGGTTCAGCTCCCTACTTCTATCTTCCGAAGCTGGAAAGCCACCAGGAAGCACGATTGTGGAACGAGGTCTTCGAGTTTTCGCAGGGGTATGCCGGGATTCCGTCCGGGACCATCCGCGCCACGGTGCTGATCGAAACCATCCCTGCGGCGTTCGAAATGGATGAGATCCTCTATGAGTTGCGAGACCACTCGGCGGGTTTGAACTGCGGCCGTTGGGATTACATTTTCAGCTTTATCAAGAAGTTTCGCCGCCATGCTGACTGCATGCTCCCGCAACGCGGCGACGTCACCATGGAGCAGCCGTTTCTGCGCTCGTACGTGGAACTACTCATTCACACCTGTCACAAGCGCGGCATCCACGCCATGGGTGGCATGGCCGCGCAGATCCCGATTCGCGACGACCCCAGGGCCAACGAGGAAGCCATGCAGCGGGTGCGCGAAGACAAGTTGCGCGAAGTCCGCGCCGGCCACGATGGAACGTGGGTCGCGCATCCGGGCCTTGTTCCGGTCGCCCAGCAGGTTTTCGACGAGCACATGCCCGGCAAGAACCAGATTTCTCCGCCGCCTGAGGCGATTTCGAGAATCACTGCGGAGAATCTGCTGGAAATTCCCACGGGGCGGATCACAGAATTCGGCTTCGAGCGGAACATTGAAGTCGCGCTGCGCTACATCGAATCTTGGCTGCGGGGCAACGGCTGCGTGCCCATCTACAACCTGATGGAAGACGCGGCTACTGCTGAAATCTGCCGTGCTCAATTGTGGCAGTGGATTCGCTACGGCGCCAAGCTCGATGATGGCCGCGCATTGACTTCCGCGCGCTTTCAGAGGGTGCTCGCCAAGACTCTGGAATCAATCAGGAACTCGGGCGGTATCGACGCTTTTGAAGCCAGCCGATTCATGCGGGCCGCTGAGATCGTAAGCCAGCTTAGCGATGGGGAATTCTGCGAATTTCTGACCACGAGGGCATCGGAGGATCTTTCCTGAGGCAAACCGAGTGGTTCCAGCTGCAACCCCGGACCTTCGGGGACAATTTTGTTTCCACGTTTGCTGAAGTCTTCGGCCGGCGGAGCCCTGCGCAAATCGTTGCCGTCTCTGCCCGCCGGCCTCCGTATCGAATCGGTTACCACCTCCCGCTCTCTCCCGGAACCCGGCAAAAAACCATATCCCAGCGGTTCTCCCCAAGGAACTCAGGGCATGCGAGATATGCGAGGCGCGCCGGCGTTCTGTCTCCGGCACGGGTGTCCGTAAATGACATGAATTGTCTGTTCAGCACCTGTCGCGTCCTGTATTTGCTTTTGTAGTGTATGCGAATTGCTTTCTGAGGCCAGGTTCGGATAGGCCAGATTCGTCGAGGCCAGATTTGGACAGGAGAAAACAAATGCTTTACTCCCAGAAAATGCACCCCTCTCGCAAACAGATTGTCTCGTTCCGCCTATGGGCGCTCGTGGCATTCGTAGCATGCGCAGCGTTTACAGCCTGCGGGCTGCTCAACGCGCAGACGGGCGGAACGGGCGCGATCAGCGGCTCGATCTCGGACCCCACCGGCGCCATGGTGGTGAGTGCCCAGGTCAGGGTTACGGATGTCGCCACGGGCTACACGCGAACCGCGGAATCCAACGACCACGGGATCTATGTTGTCACCCTGCTCCCTCCGGGGCAGTACACCGTAGAAGTCACGAAGCAAGGGTTCAAAGTGGCCGCGTCGACGAATGTGCAGGTGGTCGTGGCGGAGACCACGGGACTGAACGTAAATATGGCGCCGGGCGCGGTGACGGAAACGGTCACGGTGGCTTCGTCAAACGTCGACTTGCAGACCGAATCGAGCGAGTTGGGGCGCGTGACGGATTCCGCGATGGTTGAGAACCTGCCTCTGGTCTCGCGTAACTTCACGCAGATCATCGGCTTGAACCCGGGCGTGGCGCAAGAGGCCAATGACGCCAGGGGCCTCGGCAGAGGCGGCGGCGCCCTGGCGGCGATGCCCGGTGGTGGAAGCATCATGGCCCAGGGAGGCACCGCGGTCGACAACAACTTTGAGATGAACGGCCTCTCGGTCAACGACATGCAGAGTTCGATGTTTTATTCGGCGGGAATTCCTGTTCCCAATCCCGACACCATCGAGGAATTCAAGGTGCAGACCGCCCAGTATGATGCCACCACGGGGCGCGATGCCGGGGCCGATGTCGATGTCATGACCAAAGGCGGCACCAACGACTACCACGTATCGATTTTCGAGTTTTTCCGCAACGAAGATCTCAACGCCAATGACTGGTTTACGAAGTCCGTAGGTTCGCCGCGTGGTGTCTTGCGGCAAAATCAGTATGGATTTACCGCCGGCGGTCCATTGGTCCGAAACAAGTTCCTGATGTTTGGTTCCTGGCAAGGCACAAAGCAGTCCAATGGCATCGATCCCTCGAGCCATAAGATTGACCAGCTTCCTCCTCTCACCGATGATCGGTCGGCAGCGGGATTGGGAAAGACCTTCGGTGGCGATGAGGGTTACCTTTACGCCGCCTATTACCCCTACCTCGGCGCATATGACAATCAGATCATCAAGCCCGATGGCTCGAATATCACCCCGCAGGCCTTGGCGCTGTTCAACGTTAAGCTGGCCAACGGGCAGTACATGATTCCGAATCCGCAGACGATCAACACTTCAAAACCGCTTGAGATTCAGGGCACTGCATCCCTGAGCAAGCCCGGCTCCTACGATGAAAACCAATGGATGGCGAACGCCGATTACCTGCGGAGCGATCGCAACAGGATCACAACTCGTTATTTCGGTGAATCCGGCGTCATCGATCAGACCGTTTTATACAACACCTACGGAAATGATCTGTTTATCCCCACCCGATTCGATGTGGGCTCGATCGGCGACACATTTACACTGAGCCCGAGCATGGTGAACCAATTCGTGGCCGGCCTCCATCGGTCGGTCTTCAGCATGCACTATAACAATGCGTTTACTTTCTCCAGCCTGGGCATGACCGTTCCGGCCGAGGAAAACGCGTACCCCCTTATCGACATTGCCTACGATGGCTTCGCGACGGGCACAACTTCGGCGACGTCCTTCGGGGAGGATGAGTACAACGTCACCGACACCGTGTCCTGGACAAAGGGAAAGCACCAGTTCACCTTCGGCGGCGCCTTCGACTACGGCCGCGACGATATGTCGAAGTTCGTTTTCGAAGCCTATTTGATTCCGCTCACCTGGGCGGATTTCCTCCTGGGGCAGGCCAACGTCTATGGGTCTGGATTTAGCAACATCTACGAGTCGTTACAAGGCCTGGGGGACTTCGGGCGCGACTGGCGATACAAGGAAGGCGACGCCTTTGCTCAGGACGACTTCAAAGTAACCAACCGTCTCACGCTTAACCTGGGTGTGCGCTGGGAGCACATCGGTGACCTCGGGGTCGCCAACGGGAGGGCGGGCAACGTGGATTTGGCCAACGTGAACCCCACTCCACCTGTGGGTGGCAGTCTGTCCGGCTACATAATTGGGTCCAATTACAACGGCCCCAAGCCTCCCCTCGCCGGAGTGGAACAGTTGAAGAACACATTCGGGTTCAATGGCCAGAACCAGAATGTATGGAATCCGCGTCTCGGCTTTGCCTGGTTGTTGCCCGGCTCGGATCGGTTCCTCCTTCGCGGAGGCGCCGGCACCTACCACACCACCACACAGGGCCAGATGAATCTGCAATTGTGCGCATCGGCTCCCTTCGGTCAGTGGAATTTCGGTGAAGGAGCGGGCAACACATCCGCAAGCGATGCCAATCCCATGCCGAACCCTGGGGCCTTCCCGCAATGGATCCCCTATACAGGTTCAGTCGATAGCAATGGTGTAGCCACTGGCAACGTCGACACCGGATACACCTTGGGTTCCTTTGCTTTGGACTGGCGTCCACCCACAACCTATCACTTTAGCCTCGGCCTGCAATCCAAACTGCCGGGCGGCGCCGTCCTTGACGTCACGTATGCCGGGGCACGCGACCTGCACCTGATCGTAGGCACCTCGGTGAACACGGCGCCCTTGGCCACTCCGTCACATCCGATTCGTGGCCAGACCACGAGCACCGTTGCGAACATCAACGCGCGCAAACCGTATCTGGGGTGGGCACCGAACTCGATGTATCAATGGCGGATGGGCAACGAGGCCTGGTACAACGCTTTGCAGTCATCGCTCTCGCAGCAGTGGAGACATAAATTGCAGTACCAGGCTTCGTTTACCTGGGCGCGATTGCTGTCGCCCGTCCCCGACTTTTCCACGGGAACCAACGTCGTCGGACCATCCGGCGATCAGAACAATCTGCGCGCTGGATACGGACCCGACCAGAACATCCGGCCGTTGCGGTTTGTCTTGTCCGCGTATTATGTCCTCCCCAGCCCGGCGCCATCCCATCATTTCCTGGCAGAGACGATCGGCGGGTGGAGCCTTGCAACCACTACCCTCATCCAGGACGGCCGTCAGGAGAGTATCAGCTACACCGCCACCAACAACATTTACGGCAATAACGTCGATCGGGCGAGCTTCGCCCCGGGTTGCACCGCGAAGAATCTACCAACTTCGGGATCGCTCCGCAGCCGAATCAACGGCTACGTCAACACCAAATGCCTCACGACCCCGGCTGTGATCGGTGACGACGGTATTGGCACGGGCTATGGAAACACTCCCAACGGCGTGATTCGGGGTGTTGACCAGGTCAATGCCGACATTTCGCTCGCCAAAACCTTCCAGGCGCGTTGGCCGAGGGAAGGCGCCAACGCAACCTTCCGGGCCGACTTCTTCAACGCGTTCAACCACCCCAACTTTGCTGATCCGGACCTTGCCTACACCGGTCCGACAGGCTCTGCTTTTGGGACCATCACTGGGATGAGCACTAACCCGAGAATCATTCAATTCTCAATCAAGCTCGGGTTCTAATTCGACATGAGATTACCCCCGGCTCTGCCCGGGGGTAATCTCACCGGTTCCAACAACAACTTCTCCATCCTGCGTAGGCGCGGAAATGACATCGCCATCAGGTTTGTACCCCATCCCCGCACCGAGAGCACATCGGAATCGTCTCAACCACCCGCTCACGGGCGTTGTGCCTGTCCGTCTTTCCATGTTGCTTCTTCTGCCTTTCGTCGCGGCAGCCGCATTTGCTGGCGGTGCGCCGGTTCATCCGCCTGTCACAGGGCCCGTCGTACGTGTCGAAACGGGTGAGTTGCGCGGGACCTTGCAGGGCAACACCGCCGTCTTCCTCGGAATCCCTTTCGCCGCCCCGCCAGTGGGCAACCTGCGCTGGCGCGAGCCGCAGCCGCCCGTCGCCTGGACCGGGGTGCGCGACGCCACTAAACTCGGCAGCTCGTGCGTCCAGATTCCGGCGGGCATCGGCAACTTCATACAGCCTCTGGCTGCCGCTTACGGAAAAACTTACAACATCGTGCCGGTCGCCTTTTCTGAGGATTGCCTGTTCCTCAACGTCTGGGCGCCCAATTGGCCGGTGAAAACTCCATTGCCTGTCATGGTCTGGGTTCACGGGGGCAGCAACCGCGCCGGAGGCAGCGCGGAAGACAGCTACGATGGCGCCGCGCTGGCCGCTCGCGGCGTTCTCGTGGTCACCATCAACTATCGCCTCGGCTCTCTCGGCTTTTTCGCCCACCCCGAGCTTGCCGCTGAGTCGCCGCACCACAGTACGGGCAACTACGGCCTCCTCGACCAGATCGCCGCACTCCGCTGGGTGCAGCAGAACATTGCGCAATTTGGCGGCGATCCCGGGAACGTCACCGTCTTCGGCGAGTCCGCCGGCTCTGTTGATGTCACCATTCTCATGGCTTCGCCTCTCAGCGCCAATCTCTTCCGCCGTGTGATCGCCGAGAGCGGCCCGGCATTCGGCCTGGGCCGGGAGCGCAACGCTTCAGAGATGACGCCACTCGCGCTGGCCGTCGGAGCCGCCGCCGGTGGCAAGCCCGGCGCGCAGCTTGAGGCTCTCAGAAAGTTGCCCGCCACGCAGGTAGCCGAAATCGAGAACCACCTCATTGCGACTCAGTTCCCCGGCTACAACCCCAACTCGCCGGTCACCGACGGCTGGGTGCTGCCGCAATCTCCGGCCAGGGCCTACGCCTCCGGCGCCATCCAGAAAGTCGACCTCCTCGTCGGGTTGAACGCCAGAGAGTGGGCTGCCTTCCGCGTCGGCGCCGAAGCAGCCCAGAAAAAATCGGGCAAGCCCGCTCCGAAGCCCGAATTCGGCAAGACTTTCGAGCAATTTCGAGACGCGGCGCGCCCCCTGTACGGGGATTGGGCGAGCCTCGCCGCCGCCGACTACATGGCGAAAATCATTCTTCACGGAGTTCCGGCGGTCGATCAATTCACCAACGACATCGCCTTGGCTTGCCCCATGGGCGCTGAAGCCGCGCTCGTCACCAGCGCCGGCCAGCACGCCTTCGTCTATCGCTTCGAGCGTTCGGTGGCCGGCCCGGGCGAGGCAGACCTCGGCGCATTCCACGCGATTGAACTGCCCTATGTGTTCAATAACTTTCAAGCCCACACCTTCGATTGGCTGCCTTTTACAGCAACCGACCACCAGCTATCGAATGTGATTCAGACTTACTGGACGAACTTCGCCAAGACCGGCGATCCCAATGGTCCGGGCCTTCCTCATTGGGACGCATGGACCACCGCCCAGGAGCCGTTCATTGCATTTGGAGAGAACGGCGAAGCTTCGCCGCAGCAGAACTTTTCGCCGATATTCTGCCATCTCTCGCCCGACCGGCTGAAAGATCAACTCGGAAGTCAATAATTCGGCCGGCGGGCGATAGGCGCCATTCGGGAGAATGGCTTTGTGCTCTATCTACTATGTCCGCGCGCCGACACGGACAATAAGTTTGCCGAAGTTCTTGCCGGCGAGCATTCCCATGAACGCCTGCGGCGCGTTCTCCAGGCCATCGATGAAGTCTTCGCGATATTTCACTTTTCCTTCCGCGATCCACTGCGGGACGTCACGGAGAAAGTCCGCGTAATACTCTTTCGCAAAGTCGTAATTGATGAACCCCCGCACCAGAAGACGCTGCGTGAGAATCTGCCGCATGGTCTCTGCAAGACGATCTCGAGATGCATTCTCTCCGCCCCCATCGTATTGCGCCACCAACCCGCTCACAGGGACTCTCGCGAACTGATTCAAGAGGGGAAGAACAGCCTGCCATACTGCGCCTCCGACATTTTCAAAATACACATCGATCCCCTGCGGGCAGGCGGCTGCAAGGTCGGCAGCAAAATTCGCTGAGCGATGATCCACCGCGGCATCGAGCTGAAGTTCCTCTTTCAGATAGGCACACTTCTTGCTGCCGCCTGCAATCCCCACGGCCCGCGCACCGGCGATTTTAGCCATTTGCCCGACAAGAGACCCCACCGGCCCGCTGGCTGCCGCGACCGCAACGGTTTCGCCCACTTGGGGCTTGCCGATGGCCTTCATTCCCGCATAGGCCGTAAAGCCGGGCATGCCCAGAACACCTAATTGTGCGGTGACCGGAAGCGTGTTCGCGGCGACCCTACGCACTCCTTCTCCTCGCGAGAGCGCGTGCGTACGCCATCCGGTGTGGGCGAGCACAACCTCTCCCTGCGCGTAATCAGCATGGTTTGAGGCGATGATTGTGCCGATGGTTTCTCCCGGCATCACTTGACCGATTTTCCGCGGCTCGGCATAGGACTTTCGGTCGTCCATCCGCCCGCGCATGTATGGGTCCAGCGAAAGGTAGTCCACCTTCATCAGGAATTCGCCGGGGCCTGGTTCAGGAAGCGCGAACTCTTCCAGGCGAAAATCGTCCGGCGTCACCTTGCCTTGTGGCCGGGCCGCAAGAACGATCTGCATGCCTTTTTCGTGGCTCATAGGATTCTCTTTCCTCTGCGTGATTCGATGCAGAACGGTTGAGCAGAAAGGTGGACAAAATGAAAGGACGCGAAGCGGCGATTTCAGTCAACCGCTGCGCGTCCAGGAGTCAGTGCGCCGGCGCTTCGCGCGAAAGTGTGGGAGCTGCGACGCCGACCGCGCCGATCCAGGGCTGATTGCCGGCACGCCGCTCGCGCTGCATGACTTCCTCGAACAGCGCAAACATGCCGGGCATCAGATCCGTCTCGACCTCGAGCTTTTCCGCAAAATTCATGTAGCTCTTGTTGGAGGCATACCTCGGCCAGTCCGGTTGCCCCTCAGCCTTGGGAACGCCGGTGCGCGCAAAGGACGTCCAATAATCGATCATCGCGTCCGAAAAGGCTTCCTCTTTGGGACCCTCCGGCAGCGGCCAGTTCGGCGGCAAAACTGCGCTCTTGCCGACATGGCCAAAGGTATAAGGCATTTCGCTGCCATGGAAAGCGTGAAGACCCCGCGCCTCCGCTGCGGGATAACCATGATCGAAGAAATAGAGATAGGAGGGCATGCCCGCCTCCGCCTCGTCGCGGACAATCCGCTGGGCGCTCCAGCCGAAGGTTGCATCGCGGCTCGCCGCCAGCATGCTGCCCCTGATGTCGCTGCCCGGATACAGACGGAGGAATTCCGCCGCCAGATCGCCATAGCGTTTGTGGATTTCGGCTTCATAGACGTCGCTCGAATCCGGCAAATTCGGTGGAAGGAATCCCATCAGCACGGGATAAACCTCGTTGCGATTGAAGCCCATCAGAACCGGCACCAGCGCCTCTTCCTTGCGATCGAAGGTATCGACGATCTGGCGCGTTAGCACCCAGCCATCAACGACAGGTCCGCCTCTGAAGCCGGGATGTTCGGTTACGGTCTTGGCATCGATTGCCCGCAGTGCTTTGAGGTCTGCCGCGCCAAGCGCCTTTTCAAAAGCCGTTCCGTTCTCTTCGGCAGAAGGCATCCCATGGTTCGGCTGCTTCAATTCCGGAACGGATTGGATACCGAGGCTTTCGGCAATGACCTTTTGAAACAGACCGCGCGAAAGCGGGCTCACCATCAAGAGAGCCATGCTCACGCCGCCGGCGGACTCACCATCGATGGTCACGTTGCCGGGATCGCCGCCGAATGCTGCGATGTTCTTCTTCACCCACTTGAGCGCTTCGATTTGATCCAGGAGACCGTAATTGCCTGAGACTTTGTGTGGCGATTCCTCACTCAGCTCCGGCAACGAGAACCAGCCGAGCGAACCGAGCCGGTAGTTGATCGATACGAAGACGACGCCGTGCTCCGCGAAGTGCGTGCCCTCATACTGCGGCTCCCAGCTGCCGCCCCTGACGAATCCGCCGCCATGAATCCAGACGATGACCGGCGCCTTCTTCGCGTGCGGCGGCGTCCACACGTTCAGGAACAGACAATCCTCGCT
>CAYOVE010000007.1:0-3052 GCA_964407295.1 uncultured Occallatibacter sp. | reverse complement strand
GCTGCCGAACCGAAAAGAATTGCGGTGGCTAATGAGATCCGTAACATTGCTGTCGACATTGTTTTCTCCATGGCTGTGAGAATGGGTCACACAGCGGCCTATCGCCTTCGCCTGCCGAGCTGAAGTTGCCGTCGACGCTCATCGGTACTCAGCTGTGGACTACCGTGACTATTTGCACTGCGCCGTCGGTCCTGGATTTTTGGGCGAATATAGGCCGACATTCCAATTCCAGGAGATATTCCCGGCCGCGCGGCGCCGGCAAACGACCTGCTCGTTGAACTCGTACATTCCCGGCAGGAGATGATCGGCGGGTTGCGGCGTTTCCCTGAATGCCATGTAAGCGCCCGCCGATCCGAATGCAGGCCAATCCGGCTCATGCGCGGCTTGCGGCCGGCCTGTCCGCGCAAAGCTCGACCAATAACCGACCATCGCGTCGGAAAGCGCGGTCTCTTCGGGCGTATCTGGAATCTTGGGCCAAAGCGGTGGTGTCCCATCGGCCGTGCCGAAAACATAGGGCAGCTCGCTAGCGTGGAATCCGTGCAGACCGGCGTTGTCGGCGGCCGGGTAGCCGTGATCGAAGAGGTAAAGGAACGATGGCTTTCCCAGTGCGGTTTGTTTTCTAACCAGTCGCTGCGCAGTCCAGCCGTACAAGGCGTCTCGCGTCGTGGCCAGGATGCTCTCCTCCAGGTTGGTGCTGGGGTAGAGCTGCAGAAATTCGTCGGCCAGATCGCCATAGCGGTCGCGAATGGTAGCTTCGTACGCGGCAGCACTCGCGGCAAGAGGCGGAGCAAGAATCCTTAACGAGCGAATCTCGCCACTGTTGAAGCCGGCGAGCAGCGGCACGGGTGCTTGCTCGCCCTTGTCGAATACCTCCACAAGTTGGTGCGGCAGCAGTTGTCCGTCGATCGCGCCAAAGGGTGCAAAGCCGGCCGCCGGCGCGGCCATGCTCAGCTTGGCAGCGTCCATCGCTCTCATCGCCGCAATATCCGGCGCATGAAGGGCTGCAGCGAGCTTCACGCCGCTTTCTTCGGCAGACGGTAAGCCGAAGGCAGCGTTTTTCAGCTCCGGAGTTGTGATCATGTACGCGCTCTCTGCGATCGCTTTCGCGAACAGGCCGCGAGCGGGGGGCGACGCCAAAAGGTAAATCACGCTGAGACCGCCCGAAGATTCGCCGGCGATAGTCACGTTCGATGGATCTCCGCCGAAGGCGCTGATGTTCTGCCGAACCCATTTGAGCCCCTCGATCAGATCGAGCAATGCATAATTGCCTGAGACTCCGAGAGGCGATTCTTTACTTAGCTCTGGATGCGCCAGCCACCCGAGGACTCCGAGGCGAAAATTGAGGGAGACGACGATGATGCCCTGGCCGGCAAGCTTGGTGCCGTCATACAAAGCGTCCCTGCTCGACCCCGTAGTGAGAGCGCCTCCGTGTATCCAGAAAAAAACCGGCGCTTTGCGCGCTCCCGCCGGAGCCCAGATATTCAGCGTCAGGCAGTCCTCGCTCATAGGAACCGGAATCCAGGAGTAGATGCTCTTGCCAGGGTTTTCAGGCTGGAAGCATGCAGGCCCGAATTCCGTTGTTTGTTTGACGCCGGCCCACCGCGGCATCGGGCTCGGCGGTTGCCAGCGACGCGAACCGACCGGTGGCAACGCATAAGGGATGCCCTTGAAAACGCGCAGATCGCCTTCCATCTGCCCTTCGACCGCGCCGGCTGGCGCCTTAACGATCGGACCATTCTTGCTGTTCGTAGGAGCTGGCATCGTTTTATCCTGTTGAGCGAAATTCGACGACGGCAAAAGCATACAGGCGGCCGCGGCGATCGACACAAGCATTCGAGGAAGTGAGATCATCATACGGTTTCTCCGATGGTGCGGTTTTCTTTTCTCAGCACGCGCGCCAACGCCAGGAACAGCAGTACGGCCACAACGTAGAACGACGCGAGCAGGTAGAGCGCAATCTGCAAAGACTGGTGGGGATGGCTTGCGTGGAAAAAGTCGCTGGCCGCGCCCACGAAGGTGGGTCCAAGGCCGAGACCGATCAGATTCATGATGAGCAATAGCAGCGCGCCCGACATGACGCGCTGGTCTGGCCGAACTTCCTCTTGCACCAGAGTGACCGCCGATGTGAGGTAGAAATAATTCAGAAACATCGTGCCGGTGAGGAAGAACAACGCCAGACGCCAGCCGGGAGACCAGACAAATGCGAGATAAAACGGGAGGGCAAGAGTAAGCGAGGCGGCGGGCACCAGGGCGTAGGCCTGTTTCGAGCGCCGCGTGAACCGGTCGATGGCCCGTCCTGACGCGAGCATACTGCCGCCCATTCCGATGGCGACAACCAAAGCGTAATAGACGGCAACCTGCTTCAGCGTCATGCCTTTTTCACGCATCAGAAAAAGAACCGCGAAGTTGATCAGACCGTAGGTGACGAATTGGGTGGCGCCGCTGGCCAGCGCCGCGAGCATGAGAGAAGGCCGCGAAATAAACATCGCCAAAGTCTGCCGGAATCCTGTTTTGCTTCCGGGCACCTGGGCCGAAATCTGGTCCAGGCCGCCGCGACGAGGCTCAGGCACCAAAATCAGAATCCCGACCACTGCGATAAGACCGGCCGCGCCGAGCCATACAAATGCATAGCGCCAACTGAAGGCAGCGGCGATGGAAGCGCCGAAGGCAATTCCCAACGCCGCGCCAATCGGCGGCCCGATGTTGTAAAGGCCCAGCGCTCTGCCGCGACGGCCCGGCGGAAAATAGTCCGAGATGATTGAGTAGGAGGGTGGAACTCCGCCGGCTTCGCCGAAACCCACCGTCATGTACGCGAGGGCAAATTGCAAATAGCTGCCCGCCCCGCCGCACAACATGGTTGCCGCGCTCCAGATTGCGCAGGCGAGCGCCAGAACTTTTGACCGGTTCGTTTTGTCCGCGAGCCAGCCAACCGGAATCGAGATGCAGCAGTAGAAGAGCGCAAAGTAGAGGCCGCCAATCCGGCCCAGCTGACCATCGGAGACGTGCAGGCTGTCCTGGATCGGCTTGGCAAGAATGCCCGGCAACTGACGGG